>NZ_JBFUBG010000071.1:0-34196 GCF_056405875.1 Rhizobium sp. P1_E6
CTTCAGCAGAGCGTCCTTCTCAACGTGTTCGTCGGCAGCGCCCAGGGCATTCTGGAAGAGGGCCGGGACTACACGGTAACGTCCTCCCGACCGTGGATCTATTCCGGCGTGGAACGGCATATCGACGATCCCTGGATCAAACGCCAGTATGGCGAGCTCTATATTCGCACCCTTGCGGCCGCTGAACTTGCCGACAAGGCTGCGCGCAGCCTTGATGCGGCTTATGCCCAAGGACCATCCTTGAGCCATAACGATCGTGGTGCCGCCGCCATCGATATCGCCACGGCCAACCTTTATGCGGGCGAGGTCGGCCTCGCCGTTTCGAGCGAGGTCTTCGAGGTGATGGGCGCGCGATCCGCCACGCAGGCTAACGGCTTCGACCGTTTCTGGCGAAATGTCCGCACTCACACACTGCACAATCCCGCCGAATACAAGAAGCGCACGGTCGGCACCTTTCTGCTGACCGGCGAGTTCCCCGTGCCGGCCATCTACCGCTGAAAGGATATTCCATGGCGAGACGCAAGGACCAGATCAAGCTCGGCGCCTTCCTGCTCTTCACCGGCCACCATGTCGCTGCCTGGCGCCATCCGCAGGCCTCGGTTGGCACGGAATTTGAAAACTATCTCGAACTGGCTCGTCTTGCCGAGGCCGCAAAGTTCGATGCGATCTTCTTTGCCGATGGCGTGGCGGCACGGTTGAAGGACGTGGAAGCGGCAAGCCGCAAGGCTCATAGCGGCATTTATCCCTTCGAACCGATCACGCTTCTTTCGGCTCTTTCCTCTGTCACCCGCAATATCGGCCTGATCGCCACCGCCTCGACGAGCTTTTCCGATCCGTTCAATCTCGCACGGCAGTTTGCGTCCCTTGACCGGTTGAGCGGCGGGCGGGCCGGCTGGAACCTCGTCACCTCCTCCGATCCGGACGCCGCCTATAATTTCGGGCATGATGCGCAGATCCTGCATGGCGACCGTTACGAGCGCGCCGAGGAATTCGCCGATGTGGTGCTCGGCCTCTGGGACAGTTTTGAAGACGACACTTTCATCCGCGACAGGCAGTCGGGACGCTATTTCGATCCTCAAAAGCTGCACCGGCTCAATCATAGCGGCAAGCACTTCAAGGTGCGCGGCCCCCTCAACATCCCGCGCTCACCGCAGGGACGGCCAGTCCTGATTCAGGCGGGCGCCTCCGAGCCCGGCAAGGAGCTTGCTGCGCGTACCGCAGAAGCCATATTCGCCGCCCAGATCACCCTCGAGGAAGCGGTGGCTTTCTATGCTGATGTCAAAGGCCGGCTTGCCAAATTCGGCCGTTCGCATGACGATCTGAAGATCTTGCCCGGCATTTTCCCTGTCGTCGGCAGGACTGAATCCGAAGCGCAGGAAAAGTTCGAATCCCTGCAGGCGCTCATTCAGCCCGAAGTCGGACTGAACCTGATCTCCCAGCTTTCCGGCGTCGACCTTTCGGCCTATCCGCTCGATGGGCCGGTGCCCGACAATCCCCCGGCGACCAATGCGGGCAAGAGCCGCCAGGCTCTCGTGCTCGATCTTGCTCGACGCGAAAATCTGACCATCCGCCAGCTCTATTTGCGTATCGCCGGCGCCCGCGGCCACTGGCAGGTGGTCGGCACGCCGGTCCAGATCGCCGATGTGCTCGAAGAGCGTTTCGAAAATTTTGGGGCCGACGGCTTCAATATCATGGCGCCGCTGATGCCGGGCGGGCTTGCCGATTTCATCGAGCTCGTCGTTCCGGAGCTGCGCCGCCGTGGCCTCTTCCGAACGGAATACGAAGGCACGACGCTGCGCGAGAACCTGGGCCTCAAGCGCCCGGCCAACCGCTTCGCAGATACCGGCAGTGCTGCGGCGGCCGAATAGGAGAAACCAATGAGCCACGACAAGCTTTATCTCATCGAGCCGGGTTTTTCCGACCCCAAAAAGCCGGGCGTCAACTTCGTATGCCCCTATTGCAACGCCATCGAGGGACTGCTGGCGTCCTTTCCGGATCTTGCGAGCAAGATCGAGGTGGAGCGGGTTCCATTTCCCCGGCCACGCACAAGCGTGATTGCTGCTGTGGGCGAGGAGTACCAATCGTTGCCGGTGCTGGTTCTCGCCGAGAGCGCGCCTGTAGATGCCGAGCACTGGAATGGCGTGCATTTCGTCAACAAGACCGATCGCATCCTCGAACTGCTTGCCGAGCGCCATGGTTTCCCGCGGCTTCATAACTGAAGGAAGAGCACCATGACCGTGAAGCCTGGAACGTTCGAGCCGAGTCAGCCGGAGCCGACCTCAAAGCCGCCCGCCCTCTTCCAGGCGGACCTCGAGAATCCCTATCTCGCCAAGGCGGCCGAACTCACAGAGATCTTTGCGCACGATGCAGTCGAGCGCGACCAGCTCGGCGGCCGACCCTCCGAACAGATAAGGCTTCTGAAGGAGAGCGGCCTCGTCAATCTGCTGATCCCGAAGGAATTCGGTGGCGAGGGTCAACCCTATTCGACCGCGCTTAAAGTTCTGCGTGAATTTTCCAAGGTCGATGGTTCGCTTGGTCATCTCTTCGGCTATCACTTCAGCCCGCTGCAGAACGCGGCGACGGCAGGCGACAAGCGCTCGCATGAGATCTTGCGCCGCTCAGCGGACGGCCGCTGGTTCTGGGGCAATACGACCAACAGCTTTTCGAAGAGCCTGTTCGGCCGAAAGACCGCCGGTGGTGCCATCCTGAACGGCTTTCGCCCCTTCGCCTCCGGCTCGCATGTCGCTGACTATCTCATGGTCGCCTGGGAAGACGAGGAAACCAACCAGCGCAGCTTTGCCTATATCCCGGCCAATCGTCCGGGCATTATCATCGCGGACGACTGGGACGGAATTGGCCAGCGCCAGACGGGCAGCGGCAAGGTTTTTTACAAGGATGTCCGGATCGACGGTGACGAGATCCTGGCGGAGCGTCCGCGCGATCCGATCGCGCTTCTGGCGCCCCAGCAGCAGCAGAGCGTGCTCCTCAACGTCTTTATCGGCACTGCCCAGGGCGCGCTCGCGGCAGCTCGCGACTATACGGTCACGAAATCACGGCCCTGGATCTATTCTGGCGTCGAGCGACACGTCGACGATCCCTGGATCAAGCGGCAATATGGTGAGCTCTGGACGAAAGTGCAGGCTGCAACCGCGCTTGCCGACCGCGCAGCGCAGGCGATTGACGCCGCCTACGCTAAAGGTGCTGCGCTGACCGCGGATGAGCGCGGCCAGACGGCAATTGCCGTTGCTTCAGCCAACGTGCTGGCCGGCAAGGTGGCCCTCGAGGTCACAAGCGAGATCTTCGAGGTCATGGGCGCGCGTTCGGCGGTGCGCGCTCATGGTTTCGACCGGTTCTGGCGCAATGTGCGCATCCATACGCTGCACAATCCGGCCGAATACAAGACACGCAATGTCGGGGCATGGTTCTTGACCGGCGACTATCCCGAGCCGGGAATATTCCAGTGAGCGGACGCGAACTTCATCTCAACATCAATATCCTGCATTCCGGCTTTTCGCCCGCGGCCTGGCGGATGGAAGGCAGCGATCCCCGCGCCTCCTTCGATGTCAATCACTATGTCAATGTCGCCAAGATTGCCGAACGCGGCACGTTCGATGCCGTCTTCCTCGCCGATCAGGCGGCGATCTCTGACAGGGTGGATTTCAGGCCGCTAACCTCCCTCGAACCGACGATCGTACTTGCGCTGGTCGCCGCCAACACGCAACATATCGGTCTCATCGCCACAGCCTCGACGACCTATAACGAGCCCTACAATATCGCCCGCCGCTTTGCGACACTTGACCATGCGAGCGGCGGCCGGGCCGGCTGGAACATCGTCACCAGTGCCGACCTGTCGCAGAGCCGTAATTTCGGCCTCGAAAAGCCGGTCGCCCACTCCAGCCGTTACGAGCGCGCCGGCGAATTTACCGCCGTCGTCAAGGCGTTGTGGGACAGCTGGGAGGAAGATGCCTTCATCGGCGATGTCGCGACCGGCCGTTTCGTCGATCCGGCACGCGTCCATGCGATCGCCCATCGCGGCAAGCATTTCCAGGTGCATGGACCGCACAATATTCCCCGCCCGCCACAGGGGCATCCGGTTCTGGTGCAGGCTGGCGGCTCGGACGATGGAAGAGAGCTTGCCGCCGAACATGCCGAAGCCGTTTTCTCCGCCTCGCAATCCTTCGAGGAAGCGCTCGAGTATGCCGGCGATCTGCGCCGGCGTGCAGCCCGCTTCGGCAGGCCGGCCGACAGCATCCTCGTACTTGCCGGCCTTGCGACGATCATCGGCAGTACCGAAATCGAGGCCAAACGTCGACAGGAAGAGCTGCGCGAGCTGATACCGCTCGAATATAGTCTCGCGCGACTTGCGGGCGTGCTGCAGCTCGACGCCAAGAACCTCGACCTCGACGCGCCGCTGCCGGACGACATTCCGCTGCCGCCGGATGGTGGCCATACTTTCTTCCGCGCCACATTGGCGCTCGCCAAACGGGAGAGGCTCAGTGTGCGCGGCCTCATCCGCGCCTTGAACGGGGGCACCGGCCATCGCACCATTGTCGGCACGCCACAAGACGTTGCCGACGACATCGAACAGTGGTTTGTCGCCGGTGCAGCAGATGGCTTCAACCTCATGCCGGACGTGCTGCCGCACGGACTCGAAGTCTTCGTCGACGAGGTCGTACCGATCCTGCGCAAACGCGGACTGTTCCGGCAAGCCTATAGCGGCCGGACGCTTCGCGAACATCTCGGTCTTGCGCGCCCGGCCAATCCTTATGCGGCCGCGGCGGAATAGCGATCGGCAATGACAGCGGGCAAGGGAAAATCGATATGACGCCATCAACAGCAGCGGAAAGAAACGTCGGCAATGACAGGCTGAAGGCGCTTGCCGGCGAGCGCTATCGCAATGAGCAGCAGCTTTCGGGCGATTGGACCGAAACCGTCGAGACCATCCTCTCACATCGGAGCGTGCGTCACTATCTGCCGGACCCGGTACCGGCGGAGGCTGTCGAGCTTGCCGTTGCCGCCGCCCAGTCGGCACCGAGTTCCTCTAACCTCCAGGCCTGGAGCGTGGTTGCCGTCGAAGATGTGGAACGTCGCAGGCGTTTGAACGCGGTTGCCGGCAATCAGCGGCAGATCGCCCAGGCTCCGCTTCTGCTGGTCTGGCTCGCCGATCTTGCCCGACCGCGCAAGATTGCAACGGAGCGTGGCGCGACGGCCGAAGGGCTCGATTATGTGGAAAGCTTTCTTCTTGGCGTGATCGACGCGGCACTCRCCGCCCAGAACGCCGTCGTCGCCCTGGAATCTCTTGGCCTCGGCACCTGCTATATCGGAGCGATCCGCAACGACCCTGAAACGGTCGCCCGCGAACTTGCCCTGCCGGACGGGGTCTTTCCCGTTTTTGGCCTGACGGTCGGTTATCCCGATCCGGCGGTGCCCGCCGGCGTCAAGCCCCGCTTGCCGCAAACGAGCGTCCTGCACCGCGAACGCTATCAGGACAGCGCACCGGCCGACGATCTCGCCGGTTACAATCATATTCTCAGAACCTTCCAGACAGAACAGACAATGCCTCTGATCGACTGGACCGATCAGGTTCGCAATCGCATCGGCACGGTAGAAGCGCTCAAGGGTCGCCATGTACTTGGCGAGGTGGCACGCAAACTGGGGTTCCGGCTGAAGTAGGCCGTCCCGGCCTGCCCCTGCACGACGCACAATCTCACTCGGCGGCGATCATATCGAAATCGGATCGAGGGCCGCGGGATGAAACGACCTCAATCGTCTGCGCGGCGCGCGCCTCGGCAAGCAGCCAATTGCGGAAAAGATCGACCCGCATCAGCCGCGCCTTGTGGGCCGATGTGACGAAGAAATAGGAAGAGCCGACCGCCTGCGGGCTACCGAAGGGGCAGACGAGCCGCCCACTGCGGATCTCGGCTTCCGCGAGCCTTATCTTGCCGAGGCCGAGCCCCTGGCCGGCGACAGCCGCATCGAGGACCAGAGAGGACTGGTTTAACCGGAAGCCACCGCGCGCCGGGCGATAGGAAAGTCCCTCGGCGCGTAGCCAGGCATGCCAGTCGGGGCAGGCATGGTCATGCTCAGCACCCTCCTCATGAAGGAGCGGCACGTCTTCGATCGCCTCCGGTCGCTCCCAGAGCCCGTGGTGGTCGGCAAATTGCGGACTGCAGACCGGCACGACCGCCTCGGAAAACAGATGATCGACTGCAAGGCCGGGATAGGCGCCGCTGCCAAAGCGGATCACGCAATCGGCGTCACCCGCGTCGAGGTCCGTCAGATCTGTCGAGGCTTCGACCAGAACCTGCAGGCCGGGTGCCGCGCGTCGGAGCGCATCGAGCCGCGGGATCAGCCATTTGCTGGCGAAGGACGGCGCGACGGACACCCGGATCGGCTGCTCGTGATCGCTCGTCGCAAATTGCGTCATGGCCGAAAGGACGGCATCGAAGGCATCCGTCAGACCTGGCATCAGGGCATGGCCTGCCGGTGTCAACTGCAGCTGGCCGCGCACACGGTTGAACAGCGGCTGTCCAAGGTAGTTTTCCAGAAGCCTGATCTGCTGGCCGACGGCGGCCGAGGTGACATGCAGCTCTTCGGCGGCACGGATGAAATTGAGATGACGCGCCGTCGCCACGAAGGCGCGCAGCGACGTCAGCGGCGGCAGACGGGCAAGCGTCGGATTGATGGTCTTCCTGCGGTGGGGCGCGAGCGTGTTCATGAGCTGATTGCACCACAAACAGACCAGACAAGACGAGAACCCGCTTTGCGCCGATAACCCGGCCGGAAACATTTCCTTGCGCGTGACCACCCTGCCGGGGAAGCAAAAACTAAAATCCAAAAATTGTCTACCAAAAGACTAGATTATTGCTGCCCCGGCACGCCCGCCGATTTGCGCGAAGCTTTTCTTTCGAGCACTGCGAGAAAAACATTCTTCTCGATTTCCCCTCCCCCGACCGATCATGCGCGCTCACCAAGGCTTGGGCCTCAGTAGGCCGAAACGGACATGGAGGGTCGTTATGGATATCAACAGACGTCAGCTCAATCAGCTCTTCGCGTTCACGGCGCTCAGCGCCGTCGTGCCCATCGGCCGCTTTGCAGAGGCAGCGGAGCCGGTCGCCGGCGGTACGCTCAATCTGCTCGTCCAGCCGGAGCCGCCCACACTCGTCACCCTTGCGCATACGGCAGGCCCGACCACACGCGTGTCCGGCAAGATCACGGAAGGATTGCTGGCCTACGGGCTGGACTTCAAGCCGATTCCACAACTTGCGACCGCCTGGCACGTCAGCGACGACGGGCTGGAATATCGTTTCGAACTCAGGCAAGGCGTCAAATGGCATGACGGCAAACCCTTTACCGCCGAGGATGTTGCCTTCTCGATCCTGGCGCTGAAGGAAGTGCATCCGCGCGGCCGGGCCACCTTCTCCAGCGTCAAGGAAGTGGCGACACCGGATGCCCATACCGCCATCATCCGCCTGTCGAAGCCGGCGCCCTATCTGATCGGCGCCTTGCAGGCGAGCGAATCCCCGATCGTCCCAAAACATGTCTATGAGGGCGCCACCGATCTTGCCGGGCATGCAAACGGTCGCGCCCCGATCGGCACCGGTCCTTTCATCTTCCGTGAATGGGCGGTCGGCAGCCATGTGATCCTGGATCGCAATCCCGACTATTGGGACCAGGGCAAGCCCTATCTCGACCGCATCGTCGTCAAGTTCATTCCCGATGCCAGCGCCAGACTTGCAGCACTTGAGACCGGCGAAGTCGATATTGCTCCCGATACACCGGTGTCGCTGAGCGAAATCGACCGGCTGAAAGCCTCGCCCACGCTTGCCGTCGATGATCGCGGCAACGATTATTCGCCGACTGTCTATCGCATCGAATTCAACTTGCAGAACGAGTATTTCAAGCACGACAAGGTCCGCCAGGCCGTGGCGCATGYGATCGATCGGCAGACCGTCGCCGATATCGCCTTTTACGGCTATGCGGTCCCGGCGCCGAGCCCGATCAGCCCCTTCCTCAAGGCTTTCTATAATCCCGATGTCCCGGTCTACGCCCATGATCCGGCAAAGGCCGAACAGCTTCTCGACGAAGCCGGCTTCCCACGCGGGCCAGACGGTGTGCGCTTCGAGGTGCCGCACGATGTCATGCCCTATGGCGACACCTATACTCGTATCGGTGACTATCTGCGCGACTCGCTGTCCAAAATCGGCGTCAAGGTGACGTTGCGCGGACAGGATGTGCCTACCTGGCTGAAGCGCGTCTACACCGACCGCGATTTCGCTTTCGTCACCAACGGCATGGGCAATACATTCGATCCGACCATCGGCGTGCAGCGTCTCTACTGGTCGAAGAACTTCAAGAAGGGCGTGCCTTTCTCGAACGGCTCGGGCTACAACAATCCGGAAATCGACGCGATCTTCGAACAGGCCGCGGTCGAGAACGACAGGGCCAAGCGCGTCGAACTCTTCAACCGCATGCAGGTGATCATCGCCCGCGACCTGCCCGATATCACGCTCGTCTCCTTCCGGCAGCTGACGATCTTCAACAAGAAGGTCCAGGACCATACGGTGGTTGCCGACGGTCTCTCGGGCAGCCTCTCCTCCGCTTATCTCCTCAAGAACGCCTGACAGGGACGATCCTCATGAGCATTAATCGTCGCACCTTCAACCAGCTGCTGCTCTTATCCACCGCCAGCACGCTTGTGCCCTCGTTCGGCCTCAGGGCCGCTGAGGACAAGCCGAAGTCGGGCGGAACGCTGAACTTCATCGTCGAGCCCGAACCGCCGACAATCCTGGCGCTGGCGCACACCGCCGGCGGCACCCAGAAGGTCAGTCCGAAGATCACCGAGGGGCTGCTGACCTATGACTTCGACCTGACGCCGAAGCCGCAGCTTGCAACCGAATGGTCGATTTCCGAGGATGGCTTGAGCTACACGTTCAAGCTACGCCCCAATGTGAAATGGCATGATGGCAAACCCTTCACCGCCGATGACGTCGCCTATTCGATCGAACTCTTAAAGCAGGTCCATCCGCGCGGGCGCGGCACCTTCGCCAATGTCGTCAAGGTCGAGACACCCGATCCGTTGACGGCGGTCATCCGCCTGTCAAAGCCCGCGCCTTATCTGCTCAGCGCGCTCTACGCGGCGGAATCGCCGATCGTGCCGAAGCATATCTACGACAATGTCGCGATCGCCGACGTGCCGCTCAACAAGAACGGCAGCGCACCGATCGGAACCGGCCCCTTCGTCTTCAAGGAATGGACGCGCGGCTCGCATATCATCCTGGAGCGCAATGCCGACTACTGGGATGCAGGCAAACCCTATCTCGACCAGATCGTCATCCGCTTCGTGCCCGATGGAGCAGCACGAGCAGCAGGATTCGAGACTGGCGAATTCGATATCGGCGGCGACAATCCGATCCCGCTCAGCGATCTCGAGCGCATCAAGGCCTTGCCGAATATCAGCGTCGACTCCCGCGGCTACGAAACCAAGGGCGACCAGACGCAACTCATCTTCAATCTCGACAACGAATATCTGAAGGATGTGAAGGTTCGCCGCGCCATCGCCCACGCGATCGATCTCGACGTCATCCTCAACACTGTCTGGTACGGTTACGGCCATATCTCGCCGACTCCGATCAGCACCTTCCTGTCACGCTACCACGACGCGTCGATCAAGCCCTATGCCTACGACCTCAAGGCAGCCGAACAGCTTCTCGACGAGGCCGGCTACAAGCGCGGCCCTGACGGCACCCGCTTTGCCCTCAGGCTTACCCACAATTCCTACAATGAAGGCTTCAAGCGGGTCATTGAATATCTGAAGCAGAACCTCACCCGCATCGGCATTGCCGCGACGATCGATTCATACGATTTCTCGACCTATATCCAGAAGGTCTATACCGAACGCGTCTTCGACGTGACAGCCGAATATCTCGGCAACCAGTTCGATCCGACACTCGGCGTCCAGCGCATCTACTGGTCGAAAAACTTCAAGCTCGGCCTGCCCTTTTCCAACGCGGCCCATTACGCCAATCCGGAGGTCGACCGGCTGCTGGAGGCGGCCTCGGTCGAAATCGACGAGCAGAAGCGAAGACAAGAATTCAACGATTTCCAGAAGATAATCGCCGACGAGGTTCCGGTGGTAAACCTGATCGCGCTGGAAAATGTCACGGTCTTCAACAAGCGGGTGAAGAACCACACGATCGGCGCCGAAGGGGTCCAGGCCAATTTCGCCGAGGTCTATATCAAGGACGGCGAAGGCTGACGGTTCGGGGGTCACGACCAGCCTTCACGGATCGGGGGCGCATCGTCAGATGCGCCCCCGATCGCTTTCCGGTTTGTCGCATGAATGGCCGCTCAAGAGGCGGCGCGGGCCGGCGTGAATTTCGCGAGGATGCGGTCGGCAAGCGCGATCGCCTGCGTGCGCTGCTCGGTGATCGAGCTCGATTCCCAGGCCACGCCGCGCAGCGGATGGCCGATGGCGCTCAAGTTGCGATGAACGCGCCCCTCCTCATTGATGAGGTCGCCTTCGGGAGTGGCATCGATGCCGAAACCGGTCGAATGCGGGCGCACCTCGCCGCTTGAAAGAAGCTGGCGAACAAACGGATCAGCGATTTGCCGCCAGTCATGCAGCTGATGTCCGCGGCAATCGATCACACCGCCGAAGACAATCTCCTCGAGGCCTGCCGCGGTCTTCAAGGTTGCTGCAATATCGTTTTCATCAGGCCTTAGGGCCAGCAAGCGGGCCGTCCCATGGACGAGCCGCCCCTGGGACCGCGCTTCTTCGACGCTGCGGTGGCTTTCCGGCGCGGACCGATGCGCTGTCACGTCCCAGAAGGCCCTCAGATGACGGGCAAAGCGCAGCCTTTCCCGATCGTTGGCATTCTGCCAGAGCGGCAGAATGTGGGGGCGAATGGCAAGCGGCAGCCCCTGCCAGTCCCCACCGGCGGCGGCAAGCTGGCGCCGTTCCGCCTTGACGCGCGTAAGCAGGCCACGTGCCGTCGAAGGAAGCGGTCCCTCAGCGAGAAAGTCACGGGCCGGCTCGGCATTCCTGCGACCCTCGACGAACTGGCCGCGCCGCGAAATCACCCGGTAGCGTCCACGAAACCCCCTCGCCTCCATGCTCGCGATCGCATCGACCATCGATAAACTGGCACCGATGATGAGGATATCGGAACTGTCGCTCAACCGGTCGAGCGCTGCCACGTTCCAGGGATTTTCGGCAAAGCGCGGATGTCCCGCCACAGCCGCCTCGGCAGGGCGCAGATCGGGCTGGAATACCCCGAGTGCCAGTACGGCTTCGTCCGCTTCCAAGACAGTGCCGCCCGTGGTCGCTACACGGACCCGGTGTGGCGATGATGACAGATGTGCTGCCGACGAGCGGACATGCTGCAGGCTCGATCCGGAGCGTGCCTGTGCAACCGCGCGCTTCAGTTCGTCGCGCACATAGGTCCCGTAGAGATGGCGCGGCGGGCTGCTTGCGGCAACGTCTGCGGGCGGCTGCCAGCCGTTGGCGGGGCCGTTTTCGGCAAGCCAACGGGCCAGATGACCCGTATCCTCGGGATAGAGCGAGAAGATCTCGGCCGGTCCGTTGACGAGATGGGCCGGGTCGCTGGTGCTATAGGCAACGCCGCGACCGAGCTCAGTACGTGGCTCGATGATGGTGATCGACAGCCCCACCGTCGTCCGGTCAAGCAGTTTGAGCGCCGTCAACGCGCCGGCGAAGCCGCCGCCGATAATGATGACGGAATGGCCTAGCTTTGGATCGAAATGCATGAGACCTCCCTCCCCGTCACACAGATCCGGGGGATGACAGCAAGAAAGGCGCACAGATCTCCTGTCGGCGCGGCGGCCGGACATCAGGGTGACCTCGGGTGATAAATGGAAGCGACGCGACGGGCCGGGTTCTAGAAGACCTTGCCTTCCTCCAGATGCGTCGTCGTTCCGTTGATGTAGAAATCGCCGACCACACGCGCCTTGTGCAAAAGCGGATTATGGTTGAGCACGGTGCGGATATTGCGCCAGTGGCGGTCAAGGTTGAGATGTCTCGATGTCGCCGAACCGCCGCCGAGCTCGAAGACGTTGGTTGCGGCAGAAAGCGCGATCTGAGAGGCAACGATCTGCGTACGCGCCGTCGTCAGGGCGCTTTCGACAAGAGCCGCTTCCAAGCGTTCCGGATCTCCTGCGCCAAACGCCGCGACGGAACGGTCAAGCGCACGGGCCGCCTCGCGGATCAGCGTATCGACCGCAAAGGAGCCGCTGGCGATCTCGCCCAGGATTTTCTGCACAAAGGGGTCGGCATTGGCCGTCTCGGCCGCACTATGGGCGGCCGAACGCGCCTGCCTGCGCACGTAATCGGTACCTTCCGCCACTGCACCGCGCACCGCACCGGCCATGGAGGCGGCAAGGTGGAGTTGACGCAGGGTCGATGTATGGCGCCCGACAAGCGAATTGAGGCCGCGCGTGGAAATCTCGTGGGGCAGGACCTCGACGTCCTCGAGCAACACGCCGCCGCTTGCGGTCAGCCGCTGGCCCATGCCGTCCCAGTCGTCGAGAATGGTGATGCCCTTGCGGTCGACCGGCAAGAGAACGCTGACAAGCTGGTCCTCGTCACCTTTCGCGCTGAACGAAGCGAAATCGGAAAAGGCCGTGCCCGTCGCATACCATTTGCGGCCGTTGAGGCGGTAGCTGTCGCCGGATTTCGAAAGCCTTGTTGTCACCTCGCCGGGCCGCTTTGTGCCCTGTTCCGTGTGAGCGCCGCCGAACAGCTTGCCGGCAAGCACTCTGGCAAGCTGTGTGCGATCGAGCGCAGTATTCGAATTGAGAATGAGGCTCTCGGTGAAATTGAAATGGCTGCGAAGCGCATGTGCGACATTGGAATCGGCCGCACCGATCGCCATGATTGTCTCGATATAGTCGAGGACACTGCCGCCCGGTCCGCCAAGCGAGACGGGAATGCGCAACGCTCCGAGACCGGCCTGCTTGAACAGGCGGAAAGCCTCAAACGGAAGCTCGCGATCGAGATCGCGCCGTGCCGCTTCCTTGCCGATTTCGGCTGCGAGCGCCGATACTGTCGAAAGCAGGGCTGCAAGATCGGAATCGGGCGTTGATCCACCTGCAGATAACAGCACGGAAGAGGTCGGAGTGGCCATGGTCAAGCTTTCAACGGCGGATTTTTGAAGAATGGGGAGGATCCACGCGAGCGGATCCTCCCTGACGGCCTCAGGCGACGGCGCGCGTCAGCGACACGACATTGTCGGTCCCTACTTCGCTGACACGCGGAACGCGCCCTTCGACCGGATGGCTTGGATCGTTGAAGCCCGGCGTCGACGGATGACCGGCCGTCACCAGCCTATCGACCAGGGCCTCGTCCTCGGCATCAAGCTTGACGTCGAGCGCGCGGATATAGCTATCCCAATGCTCTTCGGTGCGCGGACCGGTGATGGCGGCCGAGATCAGCTTGTTGTTCAGCACCCAGGCGAGCGCGAACTCAGTCGGCGTAATGCCCTTCCGGTTGGCATGGGCAGCGATCTCCTTGGCGATCGCAATCGATTCCGGACGCCATTCGGTTTCGAGGATGCGCTTGTCGCCACGGCCTGCACGCGTATCGGCACCCGGTTCCTTACCCGGCTCATATTTGCCGGTCAGCACGCCGCGGGCGAGCGGCGAATAGGAGACAACGCCGAGGCCGTAATGGTGGGCGGCCGGCAGTTGTTCGGCTTCGGCCGTGCGGTTGACGATGTTGTAGAGTGGCTGGCTTGCGACCGGCCGGTCGATGCCGAGCTGATCGGCAAGATGGGCGATCTCGGCGATGCGCCAGCCGCGGAAATTCGAGACCCCGAAATAGCGAAGCTTGCCAGCGCGGATAAGGTCGGCAATGGCACGCACCGGCTCTTCGAGCGGCGCGTCGAAGACAGCGCGGTGGAAATAGAGGATGTCGATATAGTCGGTGTTCAGCCGGCGCAGCGAATTCTCCACCGTCTCGATCACCCATTTGCGCGAGTGGCCGCCAAGGTTCGGGCCCTTGGTGTGCGAGTTTACGAACTTGGTCGCCAATACCCAATGATCGCGGCTTGACTTGATGCCGCGGCCGACAACCTCTTCCGACTTGCCATCGTGATAGACATCGGCCGTGTCGATGAAGTTGATCCCCTGGTCGCGGGCCTTGTCGATGATGCGGAAGGCGACCTCATCGGGCGTCGGCCCGCCGAACATCATGGTTCCAAGGCTGAGCGGTGACACTTTGAGCGCGCTGCGCCCGAGGTAGCGATAATCGACCATTTCATTCTCCATTCATTGAGCGTGGTGACAGGCGACGGCATGGCCGGCGCCGAACTGGCGGAATGCCGGATCCTCGGCCCGGCAAATATCGGTGGCAAGCGGACAGCGCGTGTTGAAGCGACAGCCGGACGGTGGATTGTGCGGACTTGGCAGGTCGCCGGTGATCGGGGCTGCTTGCTTGCGGCGCGACGGGTCGGGCACGGCGGCAAGCAGGGCCTGCGTATAGGGATGTTTGGCACCGTTCCAGAGGTCGGCAGTCGAGGCGCTTTCGACGATACGCCCGAGATACATGACGAGCACACGGTCGGCGAAATAACGAACGACGGATAGATCATGCGAAATAAAGAGATAGGAAAGCGACAGCTCCGTCTTCATCTCGACCAGCAGGTTAAGGATCTGGGCCTGGATCGACAGGTCAAGTGCCGAGACCGGTTCATCGCAGATGACGAGCTCGGGCTGCAGGATCAGCGCCCGGGCAATGCCGATGCGCTGGCGCTGGCCGCCGGAAAATTCGTGCGGATAGCGCTCCAGGGAATCGCGTGGCAGGCCGACATGCTCGACCATTCCCGCAGCGATCGCATCACGTTTCCTGCGATCGCCGATGCCATGCACGGCAAGCGGTGCCGTCAATATCGTGCGGATGGTCTGCCGTGGATTGAGCGAAGCGAAGGGGTCCTGGAAGATCATCTGGATGCTTCGGCGGATCGACTGCAGCTCCTTGTTCGACATGGCCGTAACATCGCGGCCGCGAAAGCGGACCTGCCCGGAAGACGGCGTGACGAGACGCGTCAGCGACTTGCCGAGCGTCGACTTGCCGCAACCGGATTCGCCGACGAGCGCAACTGTCTCGCCTGCCGCGATTTCCAGTGACACGCCGTCGACGGCACGCACCGTGCCGGCGCTGCCTGGATAATGGGTGGAGAGCCTATCGACCGACAGGAGCGACATGAGCGACCTCCGCKTGGACTGAAACATAGGGGCAAGCGACTTCGCGGCCCGCCGAGATGGAAAACAGCGTCGGCACCGCCTGGGCGCAGGCGGGACGGGCGACCGGACAGCGCGGGCGGAAGGAACAGCCCTTCTCGCCGGCGGCCGAGACGATGGAGCCCGGAATTTCGGCAAGCGGCCCATCGCGATAATGATAATCGGCCGTCAGCCGCGGCGAGGCCGCCAGCAGGCCGCGTGTATAAGGATGATAAGGCGTGTCGAAGACCGGGCCGGGAAGCCCCTCCTCGATCTTGCGGCCGGCATACATGACGACGACACGATCGGCCCATTGCGCCACGATGCCAAGATCGTGGGTGATGAGGATGACCGCCATATTCAGCTTGGCGCGCAGATTATCGAGAAGCTGCAGGACCTGCGCCTGGATGGTCACGTCGAGCGCGGTCGTCGCCTCGTCGGCGATCAGAAGTTTCGGGTTGCAGGCAACGGCAATCGCGATCATCACGCGCTGGCGCATGCCGCCCGACAACTGATGGGGATAGTCGTCAATGCGGCGGGCCGGCTCCGGAATACTGACGAGGTCCAGAAGCTCGATCGCCCGGGCACGCGCCTGGCGGCGGCTGAGATCCTCATGGATCCGCAGTACCTCGATGATCTGGTCACCGATCGACAGAACCGGATTGAGCGAAGTCATCGGCTCCTGGAAGATCATTGCGATGTCGCGCCCGCGAACCTTCCGCAATTGCCGTTCCGACAGCGTCAGCAGGCTGCGACCATCAAACAGGATCTCGCCGCCCGCCCGGGCGTGCCGTGGCAGGAGGCCCATCAGGGCAAGGGCCGTCAGCGATTTTCCGGAGCCGGATTCGYCGACGATCGCCAGCATCTCTCCGGGATTGGCGTTAAAGCTGACGCCCTTGACCGGCTCTGCGGTCGCAAAGCGGACGGAGAGATCGCGGACTTCGAGAAGATGGCTCATCAGCGTTCCTCCGAAAAGCGCGGATTGAGCGCATCGTTGAGACCGTCGCCCAAAAGATTGAGTGCCAGTACAGTAAAGACGATCGCGAGGCCCGGCAGCGCCGTCAGGTACCAGGCTGTGCGGATCACGTCGCGACCGGCACCGATCATCGATCCCCAGGAGACGCGATTGGGATCACCGAGCCCCATGAAGGATAGCGCCGATTCCATCAGGATGGCACTGGCGACCATGACCGAAGAGGTGACGATCAGCGGCGGCAGGGCGTTCGGCAGGATTTCGCGAAAGATGATGCGTGCATGGCCGAAGCCGAGGCTTCGCGCCGCAAGCACATAGTCCTTCTCGCGGATGGAGCGGAACTCGGCCCGCGTCAGGCGCGCTACCGTCGGCCAGCTGACAATGGCGATTGCGATGGTGACGGTCGAGGTCGTCGGCTGGGCGATGGCGACCAGCACCACGAGCAGCACGAAGCTCGGGATTGTCTGGAAAATCTCGATGACTTTCACCAGGATGTCGTCGACGATCCCGCCGAAATATCCCGCCATCGCGCCGATCGTGATGCCGGCAGAAAGCCCGAGGGCGGTCGCCGCGATTCCGACCGTAAGCGAAATGCGCGCCCCGTGCAGGATGCCTGCGAGAACATCGCGTCCCATCGAATCCGTACCGAGCGGATAGGACGGGTTTTGGCCCGGCCAGAGGAACGGTCGCGCCACCATCTCCATCGGATCACCTGGATAAAAGACGGGGGCAAGAAGGGCTGCGAGTGCGGTGGCGATCAGGAACAGGACGCCGAATAATGCGGTGGGGTTGGACAGAAAGACCTTGAGCTCACGGCGCAGACCGCGCCAGGCAATCCCGGGTACGGCGGCGGCGCGCACGTCAGGCGCATGGATATGCGTCCAGCGCGGCTCGGCTGGTTTTTCGGACAGTGGCCGCGAGGCGTCGCTGTCGTGCTCGGCCAGATCGATTGCGCTGCCGGCATAGGTATGAAGCTTCTGACTGGTCATCGGCTGGCTCCGATTCTGGGATCAATCCATGCCTGCAGCAGATCGACGGCCGCGTTGGCGACGATCACCAGGAAGGAGGACAAGAGCAGGATGCCGAGCAGCACGGAAAAATCGCGGGCCATCACGGCTTCGAAGGCAAGCCGGCCGAGTCCCGGCCAGCTATAGACGGTCTCGACCACGACAGCTCCGCCAAGCATACCACCGAAATGCATGCCGGCCATTGTCGTGATCGGGATCAGCGCATTGCGCAGCACGTGACGCGTGGTCAGGAAGAATGGCGACACGCCCTTGGCGCGGGCGGTGCGGACGAAATCCTGCGACTTGACCTCCAGCATCGCCGCGCGCGTCAGTCGCGCATAGATTGCCAGATAAAAGAGGGAGAGCGAGGTTGCCGGCAACACCATGTAGCGGATCCGGTCGAGGAGTGCCGGTAGCCCGGTGAGCCGCGATCCGATCGTGCTGTCGCCGCCGCTCGGCAGCCACCCGAGCTTGACGGAGAAAAACAGAATCAGCATTAGGCCAATCCAGAAGCCGGGAATGGAATAAAACAACAGCGAGACGACCGATATCACCCGGTCGGCAAGCCTGCCGGAAAAGGTTGCCATCAACGCGCCGAGCAGCAGACCGACTGCAATGGCAATCAGAAGCGCGGCCAGCATCAGCGTCAGTGTTCCGGGCAGCCGCTGACCGATGAGATCTGCAACCGGCATCCCGTAGCGCGGTGAAAAGCCGAGGCTGAAATGCGCCAGGTTGTCCAGATAGTTGGCGAGCTGCACGAGAAGAGGATTGTCGAGCCCGAAACGCTGGCGCAGAGCCGCCATGGTTTCCTCAGTGGCCGAACCGGATTCAGCCGCCATCACGTCGGCTGCATCGCCCGGCGCGAGCTTGAGCAAGAAGAAACTCAATATGACGATGCCGAGCATGGTCGGCACGGCCTGAATGATGGTTTTTCTGATCGTGCGGGCGACCCGCTTGAGTGCCGACATGGATTTCCACCTCGCGTCGCCGGAAGAATTCATCGTGTTGCGTTGCGATAGTAGTTGACTAAATCTGTGTGTTTTGTCAAATCCATATTAGTAAATAATTCCAAGAAGAGATCCAATATCGAAGTCTTTTGAAATTATTTAACGTTATATGAGCATACATTCGAATTTCTTACCGAAGCAGGTCCGGAATTGGGTAAAAAACTCTACGGCTGCGCCGAAGTATGGAAAGGCGAACCCAGAACGCCCGGCAACGGGCACGCACAATCATCGAGGGACCGACCATGCCAGCATTTCCTGCTCCGACACGCCGCAATTTCCTTCTTGCTTCCGTTGCGCTCACCGTGGCGTCGGCAACACGCCTGCCGGCCTTTGCCGCTCCGGTTCGCGGCGGCACAGCGACGCTCCTCCTGTCGGCCGAGCCGCCGGTGCTGACGACCATTGCGAACACTGCCTTCAATTCCGTCTATGTCTCGCCGAAGGTCATTGAAGGCCTTCTGACCTATGATTTCGAGCTGAACCCGCAGCCGCTTCTGGCCAAAGAATGGTCAGTGAGCCCGGATGGGCTCGTCTACACGTTCCACCTGCGCGACGGCGTAAAATGGCATGACGGCCAGGCCTTTACCTCGGCCGACGTTGCTTTCTCGATCAAGACGCTGAAGGAGGTTCATCCGCGTGGCCGCAACACGTTCCTCAACCTCGTCGACGTCGAAACGCCGGATCCGCTGACGGCGATCCTGAAACTCTCCAAGCCGGCGCCCTATCTCATCACCGCCCTTGCCTCCTCGGAGACGCCGATCGTAGCGCGTCACATCTATGAGGGGACGAAGGTTGCCGAAAATCCTGCAAATCTCGCGCCGATCGGCACAGGTCCCTTCAAGTTCAAGGAATGGGTCCGCGGCAGCCACCTCGTCTATGAGCGCAACCCCGATTACTGGGACCAGCCGCGTCCCTATCTCGACCAGCTCATCGTCCGCTTCATTCCCGACGCAGCGGCGCGCTCGATTGCAATCGAAACCGGCGAAATCGATCTTGCGCCCTCCACGCCCGTTCCTCTCAGCGATCTCGAACGTTTGAAGACGGTCCCCGGCATCGCCTTCGAGGAGCGCGGCTATCAATATGCAAACGGTGTCAGCCGTATCGAGTTCAACCTCGAACGGCCCTTCTTCAAGGACATCCGCGTTCGCCAAGCCTTCGCCCATGTGATCGAC
Source organism: Rhizobium sp. P1_E6 (assembly GCF_056405875.1). Lineage (NCBI taxonomy): Bacteria > Pseudomonadati > Pseudomonadota > Alphaproteobacteria > Hyphomicrobiales > Rhizobiaceae > Rhizobium > Rhizobium sp. P1_E6. The sequence goes on from NZ_JBFUBG010000071.1 coordinate 19,394, forward strand.
CGCAAGGTGATCCTCAACACGATCAACTACGGCTACGGCGCGGCCATTCCCGGCCCGATCAATCCCAATCTTGCCAAATGGTATGATGGCGACCTGAAGACCTATCCGATCGATCTTGCCGCCGCCGAGAAACTGCTCGACGAGGCAGGCTATCCGCGCGGCAGCGACGGCGTGCGCATCCGCATCAATCTCGACTATGTGCCGAGCGGCGAAACCTATCCGCGTGGTTCCGAATATATCCGCCAGGCGCTTGCCAAGGTCGGCGTCGATGCCACGGTGCGCAGCCAGGACTTCGCCACCTATACCAAGCGCATCTATACCGATCGCGATTTCGATTTCGCCTTCGAGGGAATGAGCAACCTCTTCGATCCGACCGTCGGCGTTCAGCGCCTCTACTGGAGCAAGAACTTCAAGCCGGGCGTACCCTTCTCCAACGGCTCGGCCTACAGCAATCCGAAGGTCGATGCCTTGCTCGAGGCCGCGGCAATCGAGGTCGATGCCAAGAAGCGTGTCGATCAATGGCGCGAGATCCAGCAGATCCTTGTCGAGGACCTGCCGGCGATCGACATCGCCAGCCAGCCGGAGCTGACCATCTACAACAAGCGCATCGCCGACCACACTGTGGGTGGAGAAGGCGTCTCGGGCAGCCTTGCCTACGCTTATYTCGCCACAGCCTGAGCCAAGAGGAAAAGGAACACGGATCCGTCATGTCCATTCAACACCCTCCCGGCTCTATCGTGGGTCTCCCGAAATTCTCCGCCCCCACCGACTTTGCCGAAAGCCCACTGTCGCAGGCGCTCAAGCAGCCGGTGCTGCTCGGCCTGTTCCTGCCGATCCAGGCCGGCGGCTGGACGCAATCCACGCTCGAGCGATCCACGGATTGGAGCTTCGATTACAACAAGGCGCTGACGCTGAAGGCCGAAGAACTCGGCTTCGATCTGGTTTTCGCCCTGTCGCAATGGCTGCCGAAAGGCGGCTATGGCGGTGTCTTCAACGGTCAGGCGCTCGACAGTTTCACGACGACGGCGGCGCTTGCCGGCCTGACCAAGAAGATCATGCTGATCTCCACCATGCATGTTCTTTACGGGCCGTGGCATCCGCTGCATCTGGCAAAATTCGGTGCGACGCTCGACCACATCACCGGTGGCCGCTGGGGCATCAATGTCGTGACGGGTCACCGTGCCGTCGAGCATGAAATGTTCGGCTGGCCACGCATCGAGCACGACAGGCGCTACGAACTGGCGGCCGAATTCCTCGAAGTCGTCCAGCGTCTTTGGAGCGATACCGAGAATTTCTCCTTCGAGGGCGAGAGCAGCTGGAAGCTCGGTGGCGGCTTCGTGACGCCCAAGCCGAATTTCGGCCGGCCGATCCTCGTCAACGCCACGGGTTCGGATGCGGGCATTGCCTTCGCCGGCCGCTATTCGGACATTGTCTTCATCACCAGCCCGACGGGCGCCGATATCAACAGCGCGCTTCAATCGCTGCCGGCCCACACGAAAAGAGTGAAGGATGCGGCCAGGGACGTCGGACGCACGGTGCGCACCCTGCTCAATCCGATGGTCATCTGCCGGCCGACCGACAAGGAGGCCTGGGAGCTTGCCGACCGGATCGTCGCCCATGGCGACCAGCGCTCGCCGCAGGGCTTTTCGTCACTGAACTCGGATGCGCATGCCTGGAAAGGTCGGGATCCGCAGGATCCCTACCGCTTCGTCGGCGGCAATATCCGCGTCATCGGCTCGCCCGAAAGCGTGGTCGACCAGTTCCTGAAACTGAAAGCCGCCGGTATCGACGGATTGCAGCTCAGCTTCTTCGATTTCCGTGATGAGCTCGAATTCTTCGGCACCGACGTGCTGCCGCTGATGAAGCAAGCCGGCCTGCGCCACTGAAAGGGACGATCATGACCAGCAATGCCATTTCCGAAATCTGGTATACGCGCTGCCCGGTGCCGACCCCGGTCGGGCTTGCCGCCCAGCTCGGCTATCTCGAGGAAGGCTTCCGCAAGGAAGGCGTGACACTGAAGTCGATCATCGACTCTCCCGACCGCGCCATCCGCCAGAGCCATTTCAACCATACGCTCGACTGGTCCTTCCGCCACGGCGGCAATGTTCCCCCGATCCGCGCCCGCTCGGAAGGCCGAAAGACAAGGCTCGTCGGCATCACCTGGACAGATGAGTTTCAGGCGATCATCACCTTGCCGGGAGCCGGAATCAACACGACCAGGGACCTGAAGGGGCGTCGCTTCGGCATCGCGCGACGGCCGGAAGGCATCGTCGACTTCATGCGCGCCACCGCCTTGAAGGGCCTCCTGTCAGCGCTGTCGCTCGAAGGCCTTGCCCTTTCCGATGTCGAGATCATCGACATCGCGCTTGCCGATTCCGTGCTCGCCACCCAGGAAGGGCCGTCGCTCTTTGGCCTGAAGCGCCGTCAGGCCTATGGCGAGGAGATCGCCGCCCTCGTTCGCGGCGAGGTGGATGCGATCTATGTGAAGGGGACGGCCGGCATAAATGTCGCCAATCTGATCGGTGCCGTTCAGGTGGCCGAATTCGGGTTTCATCCCGACCCGAGGATCCGTATCAACTCAGGCTCACCCCGAATTCTGACAGTCGACCAACTCCTGGCAGACGAGCGCCCCGATCTCGTCCACCGGCTCTTGGAGGCGATCTACAAGGCGGCCGACTGGGCGCAAGCTCATCCGGACGAAACGCGCCGCTTCGTTGCACGTGAGGCCGGCGCAACCGAGGAGCAGGTGCTGGCGGCAAACGGGCCTGAGATCCACCGCCATCTTGGCCTCGGCCTGGAGCCCGAACTGGTCGAAGCGGTCGGCCACTACAAGGACTTCCTGCGCGACTTCGGCTTCCTCGCCGCCGATTTCGACATCGCCAATTGGGTCGACCGCCGTCATATCGACGGTTTCGATGCCCGCGCCGTCGCCTGACAGGAGGGCCAAGCATGCTGCAGGAAACAATCGATCCTCTCGACAGGGCACGGCGGCTTGCCAAGGATTTTTCCGAACGCGCCGACCATTTCGATGCAAGCGGCGAATTTCCCTTCGAGAATTTCACCAGGCTTTACGAGGCCGGCCTGCTCGGATTGGTGACGGCATCCGAGCATGGCGGTCATGGCGGCGGCCTTGCGGATGCGCAGGCAGTGATCAGCGAGATCGCCCGCGGCGAGCCATCGACGGCGCTGGTACTCGCCATGCACTATAATAGCCACTATACGCTGCGACGGTTCGGAAAATGGCCGGCCCACCTTGCCGAACGGGTGCTTCTCGCCAACCGGCAGGGGCCAGCCCTGATCAATGCCGCTCAGGCCGAGCCGCGTATCGGCTCTCCCGCCCACGGCGCCTTGCCCGAGACGATTGCAAGGCGCGCGGGCAACAGTTGGCGTATCACCGGTCGCAAGACCTATGTGACCGGCATTCCGATCCTCAAATGGGTGTCGCTTCTGGCGTTGACCGATGAAGCCGAGCCACGGCTTGCCTCCTTCCTCGTGCCGACCGACAGCCCCGGCTTGACGATCGAGAAGACCTGGAACGCCACCGGGATGCACGCGACCGCCAGCGACGACATCATTCTTGAGGACGTCACCATCCCCTTCGAAGACCTGATCGAGGCGCAACCCGCTTCAGAGCCGATCCGGCGCGAGGAGCATGCGACGGCCTTCTTCTTCTCGCTGATCGGCGCCGTCTACCATGGGGTGGCGCTATCGGCCCGCGACAAGGTGCTCGCCTTTTCGGCACACCATGCGCCGGCAAGCCTCGGGGCGCCGATTGCGACCGTGCCCCGCATCCAGGATGGTCTTGGCGAGATCGAGGTCCGCCTGTCGACGAACGCCAGGTTGTTGCGCTCGCTCGGCGACGATGTCGATGCCGGCAGGCCCGTCGGCGTCGACGCCATGGCCGTGCGCCATGTGGTGATCGACAATGCGGTGGCCGTCACAAGTCTGGCGCTCGATCTTGCCGGCAATCCCGGGCTCAACAGGGATTTCGGGCTGGAGCGCCAGCATCGCGATGCCATCACCGGCCGCTCGCATGCACCACAGAACCACATGGTCCGGGCGATCGCTGCGAAAAACGCCCTTGCCCGTCTGGAGGCGGGGCGTATCTGAAACTCAACACGAGACGGGAGCGCCCGGCCAGCGCACTGAACTGGCCGGGCATCTGGAAAAATCAGGCATCCGGGCTCAGCCAGATCTGGCCGAAACTGTTGTTGATACCCTGCGCTCCGGGCGCGAAATTCCTGACCTTCTTGCTGGCGACGATCTGCGCCCCGGCGGCGACGAGATCGACCGACACGACATCCTCGTGAATGATGCGCTGGAACTGGTACCAGAAATCGCGCCGCTTGGCCTCGTCGGGCTCGACGGCGGCGGCTTCGAGCAGCCTGTCGACCTCCGGGTTGGCGTAGTGGCTGGCGTTTGAAAACACGAGGCCGATCTTGAAGTTTTTCGACCAGTAGGCGCGCTGCACGCCGAGCGTCGGATCGAAGGTATTGGATAGCGATTCAATCACCAGATCGAAGGCGCGATCCGTGTAAACAGTCTTCAGGAAGGTCGCGAGGTCGAATTTGAGGATCTCCGCGTCGATGCCGACGGCCGCCAGCGACTGGCGGATGAAATCGGCATAGGAGGGCTGCAGAAAGGAATTATAGGCAAGGCGCAGCTTGAAGCGTACGCCGTCTGCCCCGCGTGGGTAACCCGCCTCATCGAGCAGCTTTTCGGAAAGCTTGGCGTCCGGCTCGCGCGCCTTGATGCTCGGATCATACCATTTCGGCAATGCCGTGCTGATCGGGCTCGGCGAGACATTCGCATAGCCGAAGAGCGCGATATCGACGAGCTTCTGCAGGTCGATGGCATGCGCGATCGCCAGGCGGACATTGCGCTTGGTGAGAATTTCGTTTTCGTAGTTGAAGAACAGCTGCTGCTGAGGCCCGGAATAGGCATAGGTCGTCGTGTCCACCACCAGATTGGGATTGGCCTTGAGGCGCTCGATGTCGGCCAATGGAACCGGATTGGCCCCGATGTCGATCTCGCCGGTCTCGAGTGCTGCAGCGCGAGCGGACGGATCGAGGATGACACGCAGGATGACACGATCGAGATAGGGCTTTCCTGTGTCCCAGTAATTCGGGTTGCGCTCGAAGATCAGATGGCTGCCCGGAACCCATTCCTTCAGAAGAAAGGGGCCTGTTCCGATCGTCTGGGCAAGCTTGGGCTGCTCCTGCGGCTTGAAGGTTTCGTAGACATGTTTTGGCACGATCGGCGATTCCGAGCTGGAGAGCGCCGTGATGAGGTAGGGAGCGGGCTTGGTGAGAACCACGATTGCGGTACGCGGATCGGGCGTCTCGACGGCCGTCACATTCTGATAGGTGATCCGGCCGCGCGGATGAGCTTCCTTCAGTCGGAAAATGGTGAAGGCGACATCCGCCGATGTGAAGTCGGCGCCGTCATGCCATTTGACCCCCTCGCGCAACTTGAACGTATAACGCAATTGATCGTCGCTGACGGACCACTCCGTTGCGAGAAGCGGGATGGGATTGAGATCATAGTCGAAGTCGAAGAGGCCTTCGTTGATCTTCGGCCCGATCGCCTGCCCCGTACCCGAGGACGTATTGATGGCGATCAGGGCGCTTGGATCGGGATAGTAGGCCCAGTTGAGCGTACCGCCTCTGACAGGCGTCTCGGTTGCTGTGGCAGCGGCAAACTGGGGAACGCCTCCCAATGCAAGCCCGGCTGAACCCGCAAGGAGGAATCGATTGAACTGGCGGCGATTGATCGACATTGAAGGCTCCTAAGGCGGTGACGCTCGAAAAGCGTGCACGGAGCCCCATGCCCCGCTGCCAGAATGATCCCTTTGCGACCAGCTGAAGCAAAGGCAGATTTTCTATCCGCGCGGAGAAGCAAAGCTTGTCACGGAGGAGCGTCAAGTTCGAACGTCAATTGCGTCCGCTGCAAGTGACAGCGGACGTGCGCGACGACAGTGATTGCTGAAATAAGAGGTCTATCGACCGAGGTGTCCTAAAAGCCGGCGCGCGTTGCCGCCGGCGACAAGGTACCGCGCCGGAGCGTCCAGACCGGCGGCCGCGAGATTCTGGGCCAGAGCCTGCTGCGAAAGGGCGGATAGGATCGGCCAGTCCGTTCCGGCAAGAATGCGCTCCGCGCCAAAGAACTCCACAAGTATGGCGATGATCGACGGATCGTCGCCCATCGTATCGAAATAGACGTTCGGACGGTGCCCAGCTGCGCGGTTTTGCCGTGAGTAATGGCCGCCGCGCGCAGCCTGCACGACCGCCCCGAGGCCAAGGGTTGCGAAGACGAAGTTCAGATCCGGGAATTCGTCCAGCAGACCGTTTTCCAGAACCGACAGAAACGCCACGCCATTCATCAGCCCGCGGCCGAGGGAATTGCCGAGCTTGCCGGCGCCGGCAATGAGAATGTCGGCTTGCGGCGCATTGACGGGATGCACGAATACCGGCTTTCCGAGACGGGCAGCAACCGCGAGCGCGGGTCGGGCAACCGGATCTCCGATGAACTTGCCGTCCCGGTAGGAATCGACGACGAGGCCCGCCAATCCGAGCTCGCCAAGCGCCCGCTCCGCCTCGCGCGCGCCGGCCTCACCGGAAAAGGGATCGATCGTCGCCAGCGCGGCCAAGCGATCGGGATGGGCCTTGACCAGTCCGGCAAGCCAGTCGTTGACCTCGGCGATCACATGCGGATCGGCAGCGCCCTCCATCCCGAACAGACTTTCGATGGTCGTGCTCAGAACGGCTAGCGAGACACCGGCCGAGGAAAACTCGTCGATTAGGGAGGCCGGATCGACAATCTTCTTCAACACGGTATCTGCAAGTCCGGCGGATATACGCCTGCTGCCATCAGCACCCCATTCTGCGGGCCAGAGATGTGTATGAATGTCGACGATATCCAGTTCATTGCTCATATGCTGCCGCTCTCCTTGAATAACGATTCTCAGTGGTAGATTGTGTTCCGGCCTCAGGCTCCTGGGAGCCTCGTGCGATGATGGATCTCAAAGACGAGGCTGAAGAACTTACGGGCGATGAGCAGGCCCCATGCTTCTAAGCGGCCTCAAGCCCGTGGATACGCCTGATCTCCTCGGCGACCAGGGCCTGGAGCCGCCAGAGATTGCGATCGCGGATACCCTTCTCTTCGAGATGCTTGACGGTGAGATAGAGATATTCGGCACACGATCCCATATGTCCGCAAGCCCTTGCCAGGACCTGCGCGACGCTTTCGAGCGGTAGCCTGCGCAGCACACGCTTGCCTCTCGGCCCGGCCCAGAACGCCAGGGCGCGCAAAGGTCCCTGTGGAGTTTCGATCACTACCCAGCGGATGAAGGACGAGTCGGTGATCGTGCCGATCTCCCTGCGGATCATGCGACGGATCTGCCCCATGCGGTCCTCCTCCGAGAGCCTGTAGGCGACGCCGTTGCATTGTCCACCCTTCTCAAGCGCCATCATCAGGCCCGGCACGGCATCGGTTGCCCGCCATCGCGTCATCTGCAGACAAAAGGACCTGTGCCACCCGTGGGCTCGGGCACGGCACCATTCCACCGCATCGAAGTCCGGCTTCCAGATCAGCGAGCCATAGGCAAAGAGCCACAGTGGCTCGCCCGCCGCTTCATGAAACAGTCGCTCCGAGAGCGTCTGAAGTTCCTCGTCGCTCAGCGGAACACGATGGGGATCCGGTCCGGGGTCGGCTTCCAGCCTCAAGCTGAGTGAAACGAGATCGGCCGTCAGCGCCATCGTACGTAAGCCCGCAGGATGGCCCTTTTCTTCCGAGGCTGCCCCCAGGATCGATGAGACCGTCGACAAGAGCGCCTGCATCCTAATGGACCGTGAACTGGCTGAAATAGGTTTGTCGCTCACGCACTGCCCGGATGAGCAAGCCCGCCTCACGCATTATTGCGGTGAAGGTCGCATCGTCGGCCGATGCGATACTGCCCGACATGGTCTGGAGAATTCCGATCAGGCGTCCGACCGAGGCCCGGGACACCTCGTTCTGGCCTTCCAGCCCCTCGGCAAGAGCGCCGAGCGTTCTCACAATCTCGCCGATGATTTCGCGGCGACGCACCTGACCTGCAGGCGGATCGCCCGCCGCTTCCAGGACCGTGTCTTCCAAGTCCCCATCCATCATGGCCCGCCGCTTCATCGCCGTCGATCAAACCAGTCCGAGGACGAGTGCCAGAATGAAGGCAAACGAACCGGCTGCCGCGGCCTGATGCAGGCGCAGACAGAGGGGAGTAAGCCAACTGCCATGATGTCGGGGCAGGAAACGCTGATGATCGTTGGCAATTGCCATTGTCGCCTCCACTAGTACCAGATCGGAGCTGCCGCTCGCCAAAARGACAGTTCGTAGTCGAGAGCCGTCTGGCGGTCGTCGCCCGCAAGAACGCCCGGCGCGATCATCCGCCCGATCCCTCGCTCGTTGCGAAATCGGCTAAGTCCTGTGGCCAAAAGCCGAAGCATGCGTCGTTTCATGGCGAGCCTCTTTGATTATCTGCGCTAGGAAAACAGTTCCGCTCGCCTGGCGCTCAACAACAGGTCGCGAGGCGATGCCGTCGTTCCAAACAGCGTCAGCAGACGGTTCTCCTCGGACTTTGGCAGGCGATAGCGCCGCGCGAAGTCGGAGACGTTCCAGAATTCCTCGCCCACCGGCTTGGCTTCAGTCTTTTCCAGCAAGCTCTGATACATGGCCGCTCTATTCTGCCGCGCTGAGCGCCTGCCGGGAGCGCGGGAAAAATGCGTCGATCTCGCCGATGACTTCGTCGACGCGTCGTGAAAGCTGCTCGGAGGAAACGGTGTAGTCGGCAAAGTCCCCATCCGACGCATAGATTGCAGTTGGCAGGGTGTGGGACATGAAGAACCCGAACAGGGGGCGCAATTGATGTTCGACCATCAGCGCGTGTCGGTCACCGCCGCCCGTTGCAGTGATGATGATTGGCTTGGCCCGCAGTTCATGCGGTTCGATCAGATCGATCAGGTGTTTGAAGAGCCCCGGATAGGAGCCTTTATAGGTGGGGGAGCCGATGATCAGCAGATCCGCATTGACGATCTCGGAAACGACGGTTTCGGCCTGTTCATCCAGATCCTTGCGCCATGTGGCTTCACCGAGCGAGGGGCCGACATCGAGCATATCGTAGACCTTGGTGGCGAAGCCGTGTCTGTCGCTCGCAATGCGGGCGATGTGGCTGACGAGGGCCAGGGTCTTGGACGGGCGGTTGAAGCTGCCTGCAATACCAACAAGTCTGGGAACGGCCATGGGTCTTCCTTTCATCTGAGGCAGTATTGTCTATAAATTTAGTGGACTAAAGGAATGACGGTTCGCAATCGCAGGCATGCGGAAAAAACTTTGCTGCGTTAAAACTCGACCGCCAACACCGAACAGGCCACGGACGCGGCGGGCACCCATGCGCCAAGCCTCATGTGCCACCGTCATCCGCAGCCTTAGCCTGCTTGCACCTGGCGTTCGGCAATCCCCTCGAACGTTTCGGCTGGATAAGGCAGTCCGTATCGATCGCGAACCGTCTTGCCGTCATATTCCCGCCGATAGACGCCGCGATCCTGCAGGATCGGAACGACCTTCTCGACAAATTCCTCGATATCATCGGGCGCGCGGGGTGGCTGGAGCGTATAGCCATCCACGGTCCCATCCGCCCAGAGATCGATGATATCGTCGGCCACCTGCTCCGGAGTTCCAAGCAGCAAGCGATKGTGCCCCTCCGACCGGCGTACCGCCTGTCTTGCGGTGAGCTTCTCATGTGTCAGCAGATCGGAAAGGCCAAGCCCCATACCGACAGCCTGGAGGCGATTGGGATCTGGAATGAAGCGTTCGGCATCAAGCACAGCGTCCGGATCGAACCCCTCCGGATCGATGCCATGCTCTTTGGCGAAACGTGCAAGCAATCCGTCTTCCGAGCCGGCGCCGCTATAAAGCTCGTGCTTGCGCAACGCTTCCTCCCGGCTTTCGCCGAGGATCACAACAAGACCAGGGACGATGCGGATGCCGGAGGGATCGCGGCCGACCGCGGCCGCGCGATCCCTCACCTTCGCGCCGAAGACCCGGCCGGCACCGCGTGAAAGGATGTTGCAGTAGATGATTTCGCCGTGGCGTGCGGCAAGCTCGATGCCCCCCTCGGATGCGCCGGCCTGTGCAATGACCGGGTGGCCCTGCGGTCCTTTCGGCACATTGAGCGGCCCTCTGACGGAGAAGTAGGCACCCTGATGTTCAATCGGGTGGGCGCTTGCTGCATTCCAGAAGCGGTTTTCCGGCACCTCTCCGTCGCGCGCCGGATCCCAGCTCGCCCAGAGCTCCTTGGCGACATCGAGAAACTCGGAGGCCTTGGCGTAGCGTTCGGCTCGTGGCGGCAATGGCTCGGAGCCGAAATTGGCGGCGACATTCGGGTTGAAGGAAGACACGACGTTAACGATCAACCGGCCTCCCGAGATGATATCGGTCGATTGCACGCGCCGTGCGAAATTATACGGCGAATTGTAGGTCGAGGACATGGTGACAACGAAACCGATATCGGGAACCTGTGCCGAAAGCGCGGTACAGAGGATCAGAGGATCGATCGTGTGGAAGGGCCGGCTCGCCGGATCGGTCATCAGTGCAGGATGGTCTGAAAAGAACACTGCATCGAAACGTCCCCTATGTGCGAGCTCGGTCAGCCGGCGATAATAGTCCGGATCGTTGATGTCATGGCGGCTGCCGCTTCTGTATTTCCAGGCATTGGCGAGATAACCGGTCGTGTTGATGCCGACATTCAGATTGAGTTTGCGGTTGATGGACGTCATGGCTCAGGCAACCTCGCTCGTGGTGCCGAAAGGCGTGATGATCTTGCGGTAGCCGACGGCCGCCGGCTTCTTTCCGGAAACCGCGTATTCACCGACCACACGGTCGTGATAGATGCGCGGATTATGCGAGGTGATCGTGCGGGCGTTGCGCCAATGGCGATCGAGCGCGGTGGCACGTTTGGCGGCGGAGGCCCCGAGGGCGTCAAAAAGGATCGTCGTCGCCTCGAGGATCAGTGTCGAGACGACCGTGACGGACTGGCTCGTTTCGATGTCTGCGAGGAGATGAAGATTCGTCTGCTCCGGGTCGATGCCCGAAACATTGGCTTCGAAGGAGCGCTGCAAAGCCTCGGCGACGTTCAGCACGATCGCGCCGGCCGAATAGGCTCGCCCCCTGACGCGCCCGACCACTTCGAGCACCTGTGGGTCGTCGGCGCTGGTCGCGCCGTTGCCGCGCGGATAGATGCGTGCCCGGGCGCCGACATGCTGGGCAAGCTCGCCGGCGGCGGCCCGGCCGATCCCGGCAAGGCTTGCCAGATGCACGAGCTGGAAGAAGGCCGGCGTATAGGGAAAGCGGGCTGCGTCCGGCTTGATATGGTCGGGCTCCAGCCTGACATCCTTGAACCGCGCCGTGCCGCTTCCACTCATAGCCTGTCCAAAACCGTCCCAATCGTCGAGGATATCGACGCCTGGCGCCCGGGTCGGCACGAGGGCTGCGATGGGAGAACCTGATCCGTCGACGGCGGCGAGATTGATCCAGTCCGCATAGATCGAACCGGTCGTATAGAATTTCTGGCCGTTCAGGCGATAACCGTTTMCATCATTCAGGATCGTCGTCGAATGGTCGCCGACCTTGACGGTGGAAAGCTCGGAAAATCCGCTGCCGATCATCTCGCCGCGACCGAGACGGGTCAGCCATTCGTCGCGCCAATCACCCTTCGGCGCATTGAGCAGGTCTTCGGTAAAGCCGAGCTGGCTGCGGAAGATGTTGGTGATGTTCGGATCGGCGGCGGAAAGTTCGATCAGCAGGCCGAAAAGCTCCGGCAAGGTGAGTTCGAAGCCACCATGGGTCGACGGTATCCGTAGGGCGCCGAAGCCGGCATCCCGCAGCCACCGGACCTCCTCGAAAGGCAGGCGCCGTTGCTGATCCCTCTCGATCGCCGCCTGCCCTATCTCACGGAAGATGGCACGGAACGGCCCCGCGATCTCCTCGTAGCGCGCCGAAGGGCCGCGACCCCAGCCCTCATCGATCCTGGTCATGGGTCTACTTTCTCACTGTCATCGATTGCTCTGATGTTGATTTTACAGCCGGCTCGATCACGCCGAGCCAGTCCAGCAGTTGCACGCGCAGGCGGTTGACGTTCGCATCGCCGGGCGAGCGTGGCCGCGACAGGTCGACAACGACCTCATGGGCCAGCACGCCGTCACGCATCACGAGAACCCTGTCTGCAAGCAGAAGCGCCTCGTCGACATCGTGGGTAACGAGCAGCACGGCCTGGCGGTGTTTCTGCCAGAGATCGGCGACAAGCGCCTGGGCCTTGAGGCGGGTCAGGGCGTCGAGCGCTCCGAACGGCTCATCGAGCAGCAGGAGATCCGGGTTGCGCACGAGTGCGCGCGCCAGCGACGCCCGCTGCGCTTCCCCGCCCGAAAGATCCTTCGGCCAGGCATCGCCGCGGTGGGTCAGTCCGACCTCCTCGAGCGCCGCATTTGCACTTGCCCGGTCAGCGCGGCGTGGGAGTCCGGCGACGACATTGCTCCAGACCCGTTTCCAGGGAAACAGCCGAGGCGACTGGAAGGCCACGCCGCGACGCGGTGAAACAAAGACGTCACCCTCGATGTCGTGGTCAAGATCGGCAAGGATCCGCAAAAGTGTGCTCTTGCCGCAGCCGCTTGCCCCGAGCAGGGCAACGAATTCTCCCCGACGGATGTCGAGATCGAGACGATCGATGACGTTGCGCTTTCCAAAACGGCGCACCAGCCCGCGCACACTGACCGAAAGCCCCGTCGGGGTCGAAGCGGGAAGCGACATGTTCATGCTCCGTCGAAACTCTGGCGCCAGCTGAGCAGGAAACGTTCCAGGAGCCGGACGACGAGGTCCGCGCCGAGGCCGAGAAGCGCATAGATGGCAAGGCAAAGAATGATGATGTCGACGCGATAGACCTCGCGCGCATGGGTGATCAGGTAGCCGAGGCCGCCCTGAGCGTTGACGGTCTCGGCAAAGACGAGCGCCAGCCAGGCCGATCCGAGTGAATAGCGCAGCCCCACAAGCAGGTTGGGCAAGGCACCCGGCAGGATGACCTCTAGGATCAGCGCTGCACGGCCGAAGGATAGCGTGCGCGCAGCCTCGACCAGGGTCTTGTCGACATTGCGGATGCCCGCGAAGGTGTTGATGTAGAGGGGAAACGTGACGGCAAAGGCGACGAGCGTGACCTTGGGCGTCTCGTCTATCCCGAGCCAGATGATCAGCAGCGGCACGAGGCCGGCCCAGGGAAGCGTTCGCGCCATCTGCATCGGCGCGTCGATCATATCCTCACCAAGGCGCAACAGACCGGAGATGATGGCAAGACCGACGCCGGTAACGAAGCCGATGCCGAAGCCGATCACGACGCGCTGGAGCGACAGGAGAAGCGCTTCTGCAAGTTCGCCGCTTGAAATCATCTCGAGCAATGTCGCAAAGAGTGTCGCCGGGCCTGGAAGCAGGTCCTCGGAAACCAGGCCGTAGCGGATGCTGAGCCACCAGAGGGCAATGAGCGCCGCGGGGCCGAGGCACTTGCCAAGACCGCGCGGGACACTGCTACTCTTTTTCGTGCCGGCCCGGCTCCTCCCCGCCGGGACGATGCGCTCCAGGCCGGAAAGGAGCGGCTGCGGTGGAGCCGCTCCCCTTGCGGGAACGACCGGATGCGCGTTTGAAAACCGCGTGACCGTCGCCATCAGTTCGTCTTTGCCAGCTTCTTGTTCTCGTCGCCGATCAGGTCGCCGAAGTCCTTGACGACATAGTCGTCGACCTTGAATTCGCGCTTGAACTGGCCGGTCCCATGAAAATAGGCGACCTCCTTCTGCCAGCCGGCGAGCACGTCGCTATCGGTCGCGGCAACATATTCCACCCGCGAGCGGCTCGCCTGCAGCTTGGCTGCGTCCGGCGAGATCTGCGACAGCTTGGCGACCTGTTCGGCCCACTCGRCCGGATGGGCATTTACCCAGGCCTGGGCCCTGATGATGCGGCGTGTCAGGTCCTGGAGCGCTGCCTTGCGGGCCGGGTCCTCGACGGAGGACGTCGGCGCATAGAGCACGCCTGCCGTGTCGATCACCTTGCTGAGAGATTGCAGGATGCGCGCGCCGTGCTGCTGCTGGGCGATGGCGGTGTTCGGATCCCAGACGACGAAGGCGTCGACCTGGCTATTGACCAGCGCCGACAGCCCGTCCGTCGTGTTGAGGTTCAAGATCAGCTTGTCGTCAAAGGCGATACCGGCCGCTTCGAGCGCCTTGGCGAACTGATAGTGCTGCTTGGTGAAATACGGCAAGGCGACCTTGTGCCCCTTGAGATCGGCGACGCTTTGCAGCGTTGAATCGCCGCGCACCAGTATGGCGCTGCCACTCTCCTTGCGCTCAAGGGTGGCGGCAAGGATCGTCACCTTGACCCCGTTGGCGATCGCCGCAAGCACGCCGGTGTCCCCTCCGGCGGCGATATCGACGTGACCGGCACGCAGCGCCTCGACGAGAGGCGGGGTGGAATCGAAATCGGCCCATTTGATCTTGTAGGGAAGGTTTTCGATCTCGTTTGCGGCAATCAGCTGCCGATGCAGCCCGGTCTTGTTGGGCGTGCCGACCGTCAGCGTGAGGTTCGAAAGATCAGGGCCGCTTTGCGCCAGTGATACTGTCGCGAACAAGCCCGCAAGGGCAATGCCGATGCCGGCGCGATGAATGAGCCCGGTAATGCTGCTGAACTTCATAATTTCTTCCCTCCTGGCCGAGCGGCCTGGCCCCGCGTAGATTGACGT
>NZ_JBFUBG010000072.1:0-34190 GCF_056405875.1 Rhizobium sp. P1_E6
GGCCGTAGGTATCCGAAGCCAATGCGAAATCAGTGAAGACCTTCGGATACATGAGGTAAGAGGCGAATTCGAAGTCGCTCACCTCACGCTCCAACTTGGTCTCGATCGTCTTGCGCTCCGCGTCGAGATCGGCGTCGTCAAGCAGCGAGCCTGGGCGCACCGTATAGGGCTGATCCCCCTTCAGCGCCTTCTTCTGCAGCGCTTCCGGCCATCCTGACGGCGGCTGGCCGAGATCGCCCTTCAGCATCGAGACCACCGATTCAGGGAAGGAGACCTCTCTGTCCGGGCTGACGACGTCGGCCACCGTCAGATCCTGGGAGACCATCATCAATGCCATATCGCCAACGACCTTGGACGACGGCGTCACCTTGACGATATCGCCGAACATCTGGTTGGCGTCCGCATAGGCCTGAGCGACCTGGTGCCAGCGGGTTTCGAGACCGAGCGAACGGGCCTGTTCCTTGAGGTTGGTGAACTGGCCGCCCGGCATTTCGTGCAGGTAGACCTCCGAAGCCGGCCCCTTCAGATCGCTCTCGAAGGCCGCGTACTGATTGCGAACCGCTTCCCAATAGAAGGAGATGCGGCGGATCCATTCGGGATCGAGGCCCGGATCGCGCTCGGAGCCGCGCAGCGCCTCGACGATGGAGCCGAGGCAGGGCTGCGACGTATTGCCTGACAGCGCATCCATCGCCGCATCGACGGCATCGACGCCGGCATCCACGGCAGCAAGAACCGTAGCGGCGGCAATGCCCGACGTATCGTGCGTGTGGAAATGGATCGGCAGGCTGGTCGCTTCGCGCAACGCCTTGAACAGCACCTTTGCGGCAGCCGGCTTCAGCAGGCCCGCCATGTCCTTGAGCGCGATGATATGCGCACCGGCCCTTTCGAGCTCGACGGCGAGGTCCGTATAATATTTCAGGTCATACTTCGGCCGGGCGGAATTGAGGATATCGCCCGTGTAGCAGATCGCCGCCTCGCAGAGCTTGTTCTCCTCGGCAACGGCATCCATCGACACGCGCATGTTCTCCACCCAGTTCAGGCAGTCGAAGACGCGGAAGAGATCGATACCGCCCTTGGCCGCCTGGCGGACGAAATATTTGACGACATTGTCAGGGTAGTTCTTGTAGCCGACACCGTTTGCGCCACGCAGCAGCATCTGCAGCAGAAGGTTGGGAGCCGCCTCGCGGATCAGCCCCAGACGCTCCCACGGATCCTCCGTCAGGAAGCGCATGGAGACGTCGAAAGTCGCGCCACCCCAACATTCCAGCGACAGGAGATTCGGCAGCGCATGAGCATAGGTGCCGGCGATCCTAGCAATGTCATAGGTGCGCATGCGGGTGGCGAGCAGCGACTGGTGACCGTCGCGCATCGTCGTATCGGTCAGCAGCACCTGCTTCTGCTYGCGCATCCACTCGCCGAATTTCTTCGGACCGAGCTGGTCGAGGAGTTGCTTCGTACCATCGGGGATCTTGCCGCCATCGATATAGGGCACGACCGGCTTGGCGGAATCCTCCGATGGCCGCGGGCGATCCTTCGCCTCGGGATGGCCGTTGACGGTGACATCGGCGAGATAGGTTAAAAGCTTGGTGGCGCGGTCCTGGCGCTTGACCTGCTGGAAGAGTTCCGGGGTCGTGTCGATGAAGCGCGTCGTATAGGTGTTGTCCCTGAACTTCGGATGCGTGATGATCGCTTCGAGGAAGGTCAGGTTGGTGGCAACACCGCGAATACKGAATTCGCGCAGTGCGCGGTCCATTCGCGAAATCGCCTCCAGCGGGTTCGGCGCCCAGGCCGTCACCTTCACCAGCAACGGGTCGTAGTAGCGGGTGATGATTGCGCCGGTATAGGATGTGCCGCCGTCGAGGCGGATGCCGAAGCCCGATGCCGAACGATAGGCGGTGATGCGGCCGTAATCCGGAATGAAATTGTGCTCGGGATCTTCCGTCGTGATACGGCACTGCAGCGCATGGCCATTGAGGCGGATGTCGGCCTGCTTCGGCACACCGGATTCCTCGGTGCCGATGGCAAAGCCATCGAGGATATGGATCTGCGCCTTGACGATATCGATGCCGGTCACGACTTCAGTGACCGTGTGCTCGACCTGGATGCGCGGGTTGACTTCGATGAAGTAGAATTTGCCGGTGTCGGCATCCATCAGGTATTCGACGGTGCCGGCCCCGACGTAGTTCGTCGCCTCGGCGATCTTCAGCGAATAGGCAGCGAGCTCCTGCCGCTGCGCTTCGGACAGATAAGGAGCCGGAGCACGCTCGACGACCTTCTGGTTACGGCGCTGGATGGAGCAGTCGCGCTCGAAGAGATGCACGACATTGCCGTGCGTATCGCCAAGGATCTGGCTTTCGACGTGGCGGGCGCGTTCCACAAGCTTTTCGAGATAGACCTCGTCCTTGCCGAAGGCGGCCATTGCCTCGCGCTTGGCCTCAGTCACCTCGCGGGCGAGATCGGCTTCGGCGCGGATGGCACGCATGCCACGTCCGCCGCCGCCCCAGGAGGCTTTCAGCATCACGGGATAGCCGATCGCAGCGGCCATCTTCGCGACTTCTTTGATGTCGTCGGGCAGTGGCTCCGTGGCCGGAACGACTGGAACGCCGACGGAAATGGCAAGGTTGCGCGCCGCCACCTTGTTGCCGAGCTGACGCATCGTATCGGCCCTCGGGCCGATGAAGGTGATGCCTGCAGCATCGCAGGCATCGACGAATTCCGGGCTCTCCGAAAGCAGGCCGTATCCCGGATGGATCGCATCGGCGCCTGAAAGCTTGGCGACACGGATCACCTCGTCGATCGAAAGATAGCTTTCGATCGGCCCAAGGTCGCGGGCGAGATGCGGACCGCGGCCGACTTGATAGCTCTCGTCGGCCTTGAAGCGATGTAGCGCCAGCTTGTCTTCTTCAGCCCATATCGCGACCGTTTTTATCCCGAGCTCGTTAGCCGCGCGGAATACGCGGATGGCGATTTCGGAACGGTTGGCGACAAGGATCTTCGATATGGGCAATGTACTCTCCTCAAAGCACGGAAACGGGCCATGCTGCACCCGCGAAAAGAATTCTTAACGCGCTGTTACAGAAAGTTCAATTTCCCTTGCCGTGACGAAATAGAATTTCTCTGGATCTCAGGTGATCAACCCATATCGGAAGGCCAGAGCCACCGCCTGCTGCCGGTTCTTAGCCTTCAGCTTGTCCTGCAGGCCGTTCATATACCAGTCGACCGTATGGTTGGAGATCTTCAGATGCTTGCTGATCTCCATCGAGGTCATGCCTTCGGCGAGATAGTGGAGAATTTCCATTTCGCGCCGGGTCAGCTGCGTGTCGCTGAACGGCACCGTTTCCAGCGCCGCAGCCTCGCCCTGCATATCAAGCAGCCGCCAGAAAGCCTTGCGGGCGATCGCCTCGAAAAGCGCGATCTCTGCCGGCAAAAGCTCAATTGGCTTGCCGCCGATGCTGAGGCTGCCGAGGATACCGTTTCGCCCATAGATCGGGAAGATATAGCCGTCCTCCAGTCCATGGCCATAGGCATCGACCATCATCTGCTCCATGCGGCGCTGATGCGGATCATCCCGGAAAGCCGCCATGCCGTCGCGCCAGCGGAAAGGCCGCTGCGCATGGGCAAGATACCGCACGGTCGGATCGACGAGCACGTATTTTTTTACCGCGTAAACGTGTGGCCAGCTGTCCGGCCACCGGCTGGCCATAGTCACACCCCACGGGTTGTCTCCCTGTTTGGGGTGGCGAAGCAGGCCGTAGAAATCGAATCCGCTCGAGCGGATCACCTGCTCAAGTTCGTCGACCACGTGTTGGCTGTCGGAAGTTTCCTCAAGAATAATAAGCAATTGAATTAAAGAATGAATTTGCACAAAAATGCCCCTTGCCCGGACCAACGAGACCGCCGGAGCAGGTCCGTTAACCCGCCGTTGAACGGTCTTTCCTAAAAATTGCAGTCCGCAAATTGGATGGTGCGCTAGACCCTCCAGCGAATGCAAGCGCAAATTGTCGCGATGTATGCCTAAGCAACAATTTCAAAACCATGGTCATTTATCGCACTTTACGATCGCGCCAGACACGCGAATTTCGAAGCCGGATTCCAAAACTGAATATCCTGTTAATCGTCGGTTCAGGTAGATTTTCGTAGCATCGCACCATCCCGTTTTTCGCAGATGCAAAAAGAGGTTCCGACGTGTCATTATTCAAGGTCTATGCAAGGGCTCTGCGCTATCTCGGCGCCTACAAGCTCCGCGTATCCCTCGTCGTTATCGCGAACATCGTATTGGCGGCCATTACCATCGCCGAGCCGATCCTGTTCGGCCGTATCATCGATGCGATTTCCGGCAAGGGCGAGGTCAAGCCAATCCTCATGATGTGGGCCGCCTTTGCGGTCTTCAACACCATTGCCTTCGTCCTCGTGGCACGCGAAGCCGACAGGCTGGCCCATGGCCGTCGCGCGACGCTTCTGACGGAGGCGTTCGGCCGTATCATCTCCATGCCGCTCGCCTGGCACCAGCAGCGGGGTACGTCCAATGCGCTGCACACGCTGCTGCGCGCCTGCGAAACCCTGTTCGGCCTGTGGCTGGAGTTCATGCGCAACCATCTTTCGACGGTTATTGCGCTTGGCCTGCTCATCCCGACCGCCATGTCCATGGATCTGCGTCTCTCCGCGGTCCTGATCGTGCTCGGTATTGCCTACTGGCTCATCGGCCGTGTGGTCATGAGCCGAACCAAGGACGGCCAGGCTTCGGTCGAAAACCACTATCATACCGTCTTCGGCCACGTCAGCGATTCCATCAGCAACGTCTCGGTGCTGCATAGCTATAACCGCATCGATGCCGAGACACGTGCGCTGAAGTCCTTCGCCGACCGTCTGCTGCAGGCGCAGTATCCGGTGCTCGACTGGTGGGCAATTGCCAGTGCGCTGAACCGCATGGCTTCGACGATCGCCATGATGATCGTGCTCGTCATCGGCACCTTGCTTGTCCAGAATGGCGAACTGCGCGTCGGCGACGTCATCGCCTTCATCGGCTTCGCCAATCTGCTGATCGCCCGCCTGGACCTGATGCGCCAGTTCGCCACGCAGATCTTCGAGGCCCGTTCCAAGCTCGTAGACTTCTACGCCCTGGAGGATTCCGTTCGGGAGCGCGAAGAGCCGGCCGGCAACGGCGAGATCAAGGACGTCAAGGGCGACGTCGAGTTCAGTGACGTTTCCTTCGGCTTCGCCAATAGCTCGCAGGGGCTGCACAACGTCTCCTTCAAGGTGAAGGCTGGCCAGACGGTTGCCATCGTCGGCCCGACCGGTGCCGGCAAGACGACGCTCGTCAACCTGCTCCAGCGCGTCTATGATCCGCAGGGTGGCAAGATCCTCGTCGACGGTACGGATATCAGCAAGGTCACGCGCAAGTCGCTGCGCCGCTATATCGCCACCGTCTTCCAGGATGCCGGCCTTCTGAACCGCTCGATCAGCGACAACATCCGCCTCGGCCGCGAGAATGCCTCGGAAGAGGATATGCGCCGCGCCGCCGAAGCCGCCGCCGCGTCCGACTTCATCGAAAACCGCGACGAGCAGTACGACACGCATGTCGGCGAACGCGGCAACAAGCTCTCCGGCGGTGAACGCCAGCGTATCGCGATCGCCCGCGCCATTCTCAAGGATGCGCCGATCCTGGTGCTGGACGAAGCGACCTCCGCGCTCGACGTCGAGACCGAAGCCCGCGTCAAGGCCGCGATCGACAACCTGCGCCAGAACCGCACGACCTTCATCATCGCTCACCGTCTCTCGACGGTCCGCGAGGCGGATATGGTGCTGTTCCTCGACAATGGCCGCATCGTCGAGCATGGCAGCTTCGATGAACTGAGCCACTCCAATGGTCGCTTCGCCGCCCTGCTGCGCGCCAGCGGCATCCTGACGGACGACGAAGTCCGCAAGGCCCATACGACCGAAGCCGCCTKATCGGCGTCGCAAGAACACGATGAAAAGCCGGAAGGGCACCGCTCTTCCGGCTTTTTTGTTGCGTGGGTTTGCCTGTGGATCGCCGTGGGCAGGCCCGCTTGTCATTCTCGGCAAGAAGCGATCCTCTAAGCCGCTTCCGTATAGACCAGATCAGGCGCAAGGATCCATTCGCCCTGTTTGAGCGACATGACATCCAGCCTGCCGCGGCCGTCTCTGGCGGCAACGCCGACAAAGCGATAGCGGCCACCGTTCCGGTCGATGACCACGGCAGAAATCGGTTTGCCGCGAAAATGACCGACGACAGGGCCTTCTGCCTTTGCGATGGCGAGCAGGAAATATTCGTGAGGGACGTTCCTGCTGACCATCAGCCACGCCCCTCGCGCCGGATGGCCAAGCCGACAGTCGTCTTCGTCCCTCCCTGCATCGCGGCATCCCGAGGATTGGCTTCAACCGGAGCCAGTTTGCGGCAAAACGGTTTCGTCCTCTTGATCTCGACAATGAATGGCTTTCGCTGCGGCCTCATAATCTGTCCTTCCGTTTGAAATGCATGTCACTTAAAGATGCATTCGACCTGTCCAAGTGGTCCGAAATCGGCCGCCAGATGTTGGCCGGGCCAGACCTGAAGGATGGTCGTGCACGATCCCGTCGCGACGATATCGTTGACTTGAAGCTGGCTGCCGTTCGCCGAAAGCTGGTCCGCCAGCCACACGACGGCATTGAGCGGATTGCCCATGACCGAGGCCGATCTCCCGGCAAAGACCGTCTGCTTGAACAGGAAGGTAGTGATGTCGATGCCGGCGAGATCAGCTGATGTCATCGCACCGGCATGATCACCGCAGATGGTTGCGACATGCAGACCGAAATCGGCAATCGCTGCTCTGTCTCCCGTGAAGACCCGCCGCGTGCGCCGTCCGAGGATGCCGATAGCAGGGCGGCAATTGAGCACCGCGTCGGCGGCAGTGGTGAGGTTGATCGGCTCGCCAGCGTCCGGATAGGACCGCAGCATCGTGAAGACCAGTTCGCACTGGACACCAATCGTGCCCTGCGGCAGCCGGAATTCCTTCGTGCCTGCAAACAGCGCGGAGGCGGGAATGTCGGAATAAATCGGTCTTGCAAGACCGAGAGTGCGGCGCGATTCCTCGCTCGTTCCGACAAGCGCATAACCCTTGCGTTCGAAACCCAGCGCGTCCTGCGCAGTCGCCTGTATGTCATAGGCCTCGCGATCGGAGGAAATCAGGTCGAGCGGCAGATCGCAGAGTTCGTTGTGCCGACGGCTTTTGGCAAGGATATCTGCTGTGGCATCCTTGAGTTCGAAGTACATCCTCGTGCTCCCTATCATTGGCGTTGCCTTTGGGAGCAAAAATGGATCGACACACGTAGCCATTCCATTCGTGATGGGCGGCTAAAAAATCAAAATCTCATAGTGATGCGCGAGGTCTTGTCGTTCCGGCCTGGGGCTGCACATTCCTCCTGGAGCGCCGCGAGATGACCGGGATCGCAGACGCATGATCGAGCGGAGTGTAAATGAGCATTGTTGCCTCGTACTTGTACCGCGATGGTCAGCGGGCAGGATCCTTCGACATCGAAACCGGCACCGTACCAGCGGGAAAAAACGAGTTTGTCTGGGTCGGCCTCCACGATCCGGAGGAGCGAGAACTTTTTGCTCTGCAGAAAACCTTCAGTCTCCATCATCTGGCGGTAGAGGATGCCCTGAACCCCAGCCAGGTTCCGAAGCTCGATATCTACGACAAGCAGCTCTTCCTCATCACCAAAACCGCCCATCTGGAGGACGACGCTATCGAATATGGCGAGACAGCGATCTTCGTCGGTGACAATCATGTCATCACCGTCAGGCACGGTTCCGATCGCGGTCATGGCGCCCTTCGCAAACAGCTCGAAGCCGCACCCGAGACGCTCAAGAACGGTCCCGACTATGTGCTTCACGGCGTGCTGGATTTCATCGTCGACGGCTATCTTCCTATCGTCCAGGCGATCGAGGATCGGGTGCTGGAGATGGAACGGCGAATGCTGGATGCCTTCCTCAGCCGCGAGCAAATCAAGAGGCTCTTCCAGTTGAGGCGCCAGATTATCCGCTTCCAACGCGTACTCGGACCCATGTCGGAAGTGTGCGGGAAGCTGGTCCATCTCGATCTGCCCTGCATCGATAGCGAGACGCGAAAATATTTCCGAGACGTGAACGATCACATCAGGCGCGTCGAAACCACGACTGGCGGGCTGAAGGACGTCATCACCTCAGTCTTCGAAGCCAGCAATCTATTGGAACAGCAGCGGCAAGGCGTGATCACTCGCCAGCTCGCAGCCTGGGCTGCCATTGCGGCAGTGCCGACCGCCATCGCAGGCATCTACGGCATGAACTTCGCCAACATGCCCGAACTGAAGACGGAATACGGCTATTACGTCGTCATCACCGTCATTTTAGGCCTGTGCAGCATCCTCTTCTGGCGATTCAGAAAATCAGGCTGGCTGTAAAGTTTGTACAATCAAAAGCCGGGCCCGCGCATAAAAGGAAAGCCGGCTGCCTCCTCGGCCGCCAGCTTAACAATATCGTAAAGATGTCGTTGCCTATTGACGCTTGCCCTGGCTATCCATCGCGCGATTGACGCGAACCGGCACCGGAACGGCACCGCCGGCGAGAGGCCGAGCCTTCTCCTGCTCACGTTTATCTTCCAGGTAATAGGCATAGGCGAACTGTGCCGCGATGCCGACAAGTACGAAGATCGGGCCGATGATCTGGTCGCGATTGGTGATGTAGAGCAGTACCTGCCCGGCCATCGCAAGGATGGTGCCGGCGACGAAGATGTTCAGCGAGTGCCTGCCGAGGATCGTCAATGGGTGATCGGCCGGGCGGCGAAAAGCCTGCGATACGACAGGAATATTGATCACCAGATAGGCGAGCGCCAGCACATGCAACAAGCGTGGCAGCGACAGGAAGGTCTTGTCGAAACCGGTCAGCACCGCAGGCAGGCCGAGAGCTGCAAGATAATTTCCGAGATCCCAGAGGCGAGCCGTAACCCAGACAAACGAAAGCACGACATAGGCCAGTGCCAGCGCGAAAAGCAGCGGATGCCGGGGAAGCGTGCCGCCACGCTTGACATGCATCATCGAGACGATGCCGATCGTGAACAGGAACTGCCAGGAGAAGGGATTGAGGAACCAGTCTCCCTCGAACAGCATGTTCTGCGGCGCAATCTGGTAGATGCCCGCAAGCAGCCAGACCGTACCGGAGACGGCAAGCGCCAGCAGCGTGCTTCTCTCGTTCAGAAGCAGGATCAACGGCACCATCAGCATGAGCGCGCCGTACATGGGCAGGATATTGTTGTAGCCGATCTGATGACCGAGCAGGAGCAGCGCCGGAATGCCCTCCTTCAGATTCATAAGCACCGCCAGAATGTTGATCTCGACCAACAACCCCGGCCGGTGGAACAGCCAGGCCCCGCAGATGAAGAGCGCCAGCGTCACGAAGGTGGTGATCATATGAGCGAGGTAGAGCGTGAAAGCACGCTTTGCCGCCTTGATCGCCATCTCCAGCCGCTTGCCCGCCTTGAAGCGCGAGCCGTAAGMAAGGCCGACCGCAATGCCCGAGATCAGCACGAAGGCTTCCGCGGCGTCCGAAAAGCCGAAGTTCTTCGTCGTAATATATTCGAAAATCTGCCCCGGAACGTGATTGATGAAGATCGTGATGAGAGCAAGACCACGAATCACATCAAGCCTCGTGTCACGCTTGGACGCCGCCACTGATATGGAGTTTCGTTGGGCGCCAATGGCTTTGGTCGGCATACCTGCCATGGTGTCTCTCCTGTTATCCGTTTTGCAAACGCTACGCCGGCCAAAAGGGTTCCCCCTTTGGCCGCGCGAATCGCCGGAAAGTCAGCTTGGAGATTGCTGTTATCCGACCGGATATCCCTCGTGGGGATTGGCGACTTCGATGCCGTCGATTGACAGAGTGTAACCGTCAGCATTGGACGCTTTTGAGACCGAAATGCGGTATTTGCGTCCACCGCGTTCGATCTCTGCCGCAAACCCGTCCCAATTGGAAGGAAGCGACGGGCGAACGTATAGTTTTCCACCCTTTAGCCGGATACCGAGAATGCCTTCTACCGCCGCGCGGTAGAGCCAGCCGGCGGAGCCCGTGTACCAGGTCCAGCCGCCGCGCCCGACATAGGGCTCGTGTCCGTAGACATCGGCCGCCACGACATAGGGCTCGACGCGGTACCGTTCGGCTGCCGCCTTGTCCAGCGAATGGGTGATCGGATTGAGGATCTGGAAGCAACGCAGGGCATCATCACCGCGTTTCAATTCGGCCAGCGCCATGACCAGCCAGGCCGAGGCATGTGTGTATTGGCCGCCATTCTCGCGAACGCCGGGCGGGTAGGCCTTGATATAGCCGGGATCCCTGGGCGACTTCTCGAAAGGCGGCGTGAAGAGCCGGATGATCCGCGCGTCTTCATCCACCAACTGATCGAGCGCCGCATCCATCGCCTTGGTAACTCGCTCTGGATCGCCTTCGCCTGACAGGACGCTCCAGGACTGAGCGATCGAATCGATCTGGCATTCCAGACTTTCCTTCGAGCCGAGCAGCGTGCCGTCGTCGAATGTGCCGCGGCGATAATAGCCACCATCCCAGGCCGCGCTCCCAAGCGCTTTCTTGAGCTCGACGAGATGCATCTTCCAGCGCTCGGCGCGGTCCTTGTCGCCCCGCTCCTCAGCATAAGGAATGAAGGAGCGCAGCGCGCCGGCAAGGAACCAGCCGAGCCAGACACTCGTGCCCTTGCCGTCGATGCCGACGCGATTCATCCCGTCATTCCAGTCACCGCCGAGAAAGAGCGGCAGGCCGTTCGTTCCCTTGCGGCCAATGGCAAGATCGAGCGCCAGCGCGGCATGCTCGTAGACGCTCGCCGTATCCTCGGAAATCTCGGGCTTATAGAAGGAATCATGCTGGCTTTCCAAAAGAGCCGGGCCTTCGAGGAAGGCCAGCTGCTCGTCGAGCACGCTCTTGTCGCCGCTGACGTTGCAATAATGATCGATCGCATAGGCGAGCCACACGACATCGTCGGAAATCATGGTGCGCACGCCGGCGCCCGTTCCCGGCAGCCACCAGTGCTGCACGTCGCCCTCCCGGAACTGGCGCGAGGCGGCATTGATGATTTGGCCTCGCGCGATGTCTGGCTGCTGCAGCACGAAGGCGAGCGTATCCTGCAACTGATCCCGGAAGCCGAAGGCGCCGCTCGCCTGATAAAAGGCGGTGCGGGCCATGATGCGGCAGCCGAGGCTCTGGTAGGGCAGCCAGGTGTTGACGAGATTGTTCATGCCGTGATCCGGCGTCGAGATCTGCAGCTTGCCGATGAATTCCTGCCAGAAGCCCCGGTTCGCCTGTACTGCCTCATCGAACGAGCCTTTTCGAATATCGGCAAGCAGGGCGCGCGCCTCCTCTTCTGTGGGCGCATCACCCAAGAGGAAAGTGACCTCGTGCTCTTCGTCGGCACCGAGCTCGATATCGATCGCAAGGATAGCTGCCGGATCGCCGTCGAGGTCCGCGGAGCCCGAAAGAGCAGCTGCTGCAGTCACTGCGACAGGCGCCTCAATCGTTCCGGTCTTGCCGATGAACTCGCGACGGCTTGCCGAGAAGCTCGAAATCGGCTCGCTTGCGGCAAAGAAGGCAGTTCGGCCCGAATAGTCGATACTGTAGGGATTTGTCGCAAACAACGCCCCTGTCTCCTCGTCACGTTTCGACAGGATGAAGGAAGCGGTCTTCTGTGGATTATTCCCAAGGATCCATTCGACATAGGCGTAGAGCCGGAGCTTGCGGCTTGCCGAACCGGCATTGCGCAGGCGCAGCCGCTGCAGCTTTACCGGCTTCTCGCGATGCACCGTCTGCGTCACTTCCAGCACGATCCCGTCCTGCGTGCTGGAGAAGGTAGAGTAGCCGAGACCGTGGCGTGCTTCGAAACGAATGTCGTTGCGGCGGGAAAGCGCTGCAAATGGCGTCATGATCGCACCGCTTTCGCGATCCGCTATATAGAGGGCTTCGCCGGAACGGTTGATGACTGCATCGTTCGACCAGGGGGTAAGCTGGTAATCGCGCGAATTGACGCTCCAGGTGAAACCGGCACCTTCCGCCGACACATGGAAGCCGAACCGGTCGTTCGAGATGACATTGATCCATGGCTGCGGCGTCGCGTGTCCGCCCGGCAGGCGCACGACATATTCGCGGCCGTCGCGGGCAAAGCCACCGATGCCATTCCAGAAGTCGAGATCGCCTTCCTCCTCGATGGCAACGGTCTGGATAGCCGGCGCCGACAGAGGCTGTAAGCGCTTGACTGGCGTCATCGCGCGCTCGGCCCTGTCGGCGTCCTCCGGTTCTTCCTTGACGGGCGTAGACAGCATGAGGGCGCGATTGATCTGATCGATCACCTTGCCATTCTTGGCATGCAGCGTCACGCGCGAAGCGGCGATCAGCGCCTGATAGGTGCTGTCTTCCATCAAGTCCTTGCGGACCGCGAAGATATGCTGGCGCAGCCCGTCAGCCTGGCCCATGCGGCGCACGCCCTCGCACATGGCGTCGAGCGCGTGCTGCATATCCTGTGCATAGGAAGAGGCCCGTTCGTTCATGATAACGAGATCTGCAGTCACGCCGCGTGAACGCAGATATTCCTGTGCCAGCAGTGCTTCACGGGCGATTCCGAGATCCATGTCGTCATCGATGCGCAGCGTGAAGATCGGGAAATCGCCCGAAATCGCCAGTGGCCAGAGCGCCGACTGCGACTGCAGGCCAGTCCGGACGACACCATCGTCGCCACGAAGCTGCATGTCGGGATAGACAAGGTAGCGGCCGAGATGCTGGAAGGCGGCCGCCTGTCGTGAGCTGACACCGACATGGCGCATCTGCACCTGGGTGCGCGTCCAGGCCTGCACGAGTTCGTGGCTGAAAGCGTCCGGATGGCGATAACGGTCGACGGCCTTGTCCACCTCGGCACGATCAGGTGCTGCGATCGTCCAGAAGATCACGCTGACCCTCTTGCCGGCCGGCACGCGCACCCTGCGGCGAAGCGACAGGACGGGATCCAGCGTAAAGCCGTCGGTGCCTGAAAGAGTCATGCCTGGATCGAAGGCGGCGGCGTTCGCAAGGCTGCGGCCACGGCCGAGAAACTTGCGCCGCTCGGTTTCGAATTCCGTGTGGCGCGTATCGCCGGCATTGTCGACGATCAAATGCGCGATGTTCATGTTCGCCTCGTTCGGATCGCGCTTGTTACGCTCGGCGCGGACGACGTCGCCACGCTTGTCGATCTCCGTCCTGACGAACATGCGGGCGAAAGCCGGATGCGCATTGTCCGTATCGTCGGATGTTATGACCGGCTCGAGGTAGGAGGTCACTTCAATGAAACGGTCTTCCGCGCCCATATTGAACAGTGTCAGGCGGCGGG
Source organism: Rhizobium sp. P1_E6 (assembly GCF_056405875.1). NCBI lineage: Bacteria > Pseudomonadati > Pseudomonadota > Alphaproteobacteria > Hyphomicrobiales > Rhizobiaceae > Rhizobium > Rhizobium sp. P1_E6. The sequence goes on from NZ_JBFUBG010000072.1 coordinate 13,392, forward strand.
CTTCGGCATCATGCTCGGTGGCGACGATGCATTCGACCTCGCTCATGAGATCGCCGAGTACCTTGCTGAAGACGGCCTTCTCGTCAGCGAATTCCACCCAGGTCTTTTCGCCGTCGACGCTCTTCGGTTCCGCGGTTGCCGACCACCACTCGTGGGTCACCGTATCGCGCAGGAAAATGAAATTGCCCCAGCGGTCTTCGGTAGGATCGGGCTTCCAGCGGGAAACGGAAAGACCGTTCCAGCGGGCATAACCCGCCCCCGTCGCCGTCAGCATCAGGGAATAGTGGCCGTTCGACAGGAAAACGAGCTCACGGTCGCGCGATGCAGGATCGGCGATCTTGCGGATGACAGGCCGCATCAATTCGTCCTGGATGCTGGCGGGCGTATCGGATTCATCCTTGCCGCTCATCACCGGGATGTCGCGCGGCGCTTTTTCCTGTAGCAGCAGTTCGGCCGCTTCGATGACCGGATCGGCGTGGAAGAGTTCGCGCAACATGCCGTCGAAGGCGACGTTGGCGACAGCCGCAATCGACATGCCATGGTGGTGGGCATAGTAGTTGTAGACCACTGCACACTTCTTGCCGTCAGGTACGCGTGTCGGCGTGAAGTCGACGGCGTCATGAAAGCCGAACTTGCCGAGAGCACCGAGCTCGCGAAGCCTCTGGAGGTTTTCAAGCGAAGCCTCCGGACGATACTGGCTGGCGAGCAGCGAGGCATAGGGCGCGATGACGGCATTGTGGCCGAGACCGCGCTTAAGGCCGAGCGTCGGTACACCGAAATTCGTGTACTGATAGTTGAGGTTATGGTCGCGGGCATTGAAAGCCGCTTCCGAGATGCCCCACGGCGTACCAAGCTTGCGGGCATGATTCATCTGTTCGATGATGACGAGATTATTGGTCTGGTTGAGAATGCCTCCGCCGCGCTCCTGCATGACGAGCGGCGGCATCAGATATTCGAACATCGAGCCGGACCAGGAGACCAGTGCCCCGCGCGAGCCGACCGGCACGACCTGGCGACCAAGCTTGTACCAATGCTCGGTCGGCAGGTCGCCCTTGGCGATACCGAAGAGCGAGGTAAGCCGGCATTCTGAAGCCAGAAGATCGTAGCAGGCCGCGTCGAGCTCGCCGCTTTCCACACGGTAGCCGATCGACAGCAGGCGGCGCTCCGGGCGGTACAGGAAGGCGAAATCCATTGAAAACGCCAGATCGCGGGCCTTGTCGCGAAGCGCGGCCAGGCGGGGGCGCAGCGCATCGATATTGGAAAGGTCGAAGGTACTATCGGAAATGTGTGCCTCGCAGACCTTGACCAGCGAGGCCGCCCACAACGTGACCTCTTCCGTCTGCTTCGACTTCACCTCGTGATGCAGGTTGCCTGCAAGGTTCTGGATGTCGCGCGCCAGGACCGCAAGGTTGATGACACGGATCGAGGCAAACTCGTGCTCGCGCTTGACGGCGGCAAGTGCATTCTGGAAGCCGGCGATACGCTCTTCGAGACGGCGGCGCAACGGCCGCACGGTCTTGCGGTCGTCAGGCAGGTCGGCCAGAACTTCATCGAGAATGCCGGCCGTGTCGCCAACGCCGTCGAGGTTGCCCTGGACATGTGCCGAGGGTGCTTCCGCCCAGTCGCGGCAAGCTGAAGAAATGGCAATCAGGTGGCCGGCGAGATTGCCGCTGTCGACCGCCGAAACGTAGCGGGGCCCCAGCGTCTGCAGCGTATCGGTGTGATACCAGTTGAAGAGGTGGCCGCGGAACTTTTCCATACGGTCGACCGTGGCAATAGTCTGCTCCAGGCGCTCGATCGTCTCCTCGAAGGAGAACCAGCCGAAATGACGCCCGGAAATGACGGACAGGAGATAGACGCCAATATTTGTGGGCGAAGTACGCGCCGCTACGATGACATGGGGCGTTTCCTGCACGTTGTCAGGCGGCAGGTAGTTCTGCTCCGCCGTCGTGAAGATTTCGAAGTAGCGCCAGGTGCGGCGCGCGATCTTTCGCAACTCGCTGGAGACGTCATCCGGCACGTCAAGACGATCTTCAGTTTCGGCCGACTGGCTTACATACCAGGCGACGGCGGGCGAAAGGATCCAGAGCAACGCGAAAGGAATGCCGACGAGGAAGGCGTCGTTACCTGACAGCGCCGCGAAACCTATCGCCAGGACCGCAAGGACCGGCGCATGCCACATCGCTCCATAATAGGAGAAAATGGTGCCCTGCTTGCCCGCCTGGACGCTGGCCGCGGTACGCCACTGGAGCATCAGCTTGTGGCTGACGAACAGGCGATACAGCGAACGGCTGATCGCATCCGTCATCATGCAGACAGTGTCGGCGATGAAGATGATACGCAACGCCACCTGCGCATTGGCGGCCGTGATATCCAACCAGACGTTATGGAGATGAGCGCTGGCAACAATATCGCTGCTACGCGGAATGATGCCATTGATGAGCGACAGGGTGGGCGCCACGAACAGGCAGAAGATCAGCAGAATCTGCCAGATCAGCGCGCCGAACGGCTCCATCAGATACCAGCCGAGCACGGAAGCGAAGAACCAGGCGATCGGTGTCAGCGACCGGCGCAAATTGTCGAACATCTTCCAGCGGCCGAGCGCGGTGACGCCGGATTTCGGATTGAGCATATAGGGCAGGAGCTGCCAGTCGCCGCGGGCCCAGCGATGCTGCCGCGAGGTCTCGACCTCATAGCGGACCGGGAAGTCTTCGACGAGTTCGAGATCGGTGACGAGCGCGCAGCGCGCCATCGAGCCTTCGAGAAGGTCGTGGCTGAGCACCGAATTCTCCTCAATGCGACCTTTCAGCGAAGCCTCGAAGGCATCGACGTGATAGAGGCCCTTGCCGGTGAACGTGCCCTCGCCGGCAAGATCCTGATAGACATCCGAAACCGTGAAGACATAGGGGTCGAGACCGCGGTTGATTGAAAAGACGCGCTGGAAGACCGACGCATCCTTGCCCGTCGTCAGCGACGGCGTCACCCGCGGCTGCAGAATGCCATAACCGCTTTCGACTCGACCAGTTTCCGGGTTGATGACCGGGCGGTTGATCGGGTGATAGAGCTTGCCGACGAGCTTGGTGACGGTATCGCGCATCAGGCGGGTATCGGCATCGAGCGTCATGACGTACTTGATATCGGCAGGCACGGTATTGGCGCCTGGCAGGTAGGTCGTGTCGCGGTCGCCGCGCAGCAGCAGGTTCAGCTCGTGGAGTTTGCCGCGCTTGCGCTCCCAGCCCATCCATACGCCTTCGGATGGATTGTAGAGGCGGCGGCGATGCAGAAGATGGAAGCGCGCCCTGCCGTCATAGGCATAACGGGCTGAGAGATTGGCAACCTCGCGGCGCGCATATTCCAGCACTTCCAGATCAGCGGAGCTTTCCTCCACATCGCTGTCGGGCCAGTCGCTGAGCAACGCAAAGTGGATTTCGCCGCGCGGATTGGCGAGATAATGGACCTCGAGATTGCGCACCATCTCGTCCACGCTGTCGCGATTGGAAATCAGACAAGGCACGACGACGAGCGTGCGCGCATCCTCCGGCACACCCCGCTTGAACTCATAGCCGACGAGCCGCGCCGGCGTGACGAAGAAGGAGAGCACGGTATTGAAGAGGCCGCTCGCACCTTCCGAGGCCGGCAAAGAGAACAGGATGAGCAGCAGGGCGATTTCAATCGGTGCCATTCCGGCATTGGCCATGAACCCGCCGACAACAGCCATGGCGATGATGGTGATCAGCGCGACCGGAACGGCGATCGCCATCCAATTGAACTTGCGTACGGCGCGGACGACATGCTGCGGCAATGTTGGGCGGTAATTCGCGCGCGCTTCGAGTTTCAGACGTTGAGCACCCGTAATGAAGCCGCCGATATCAGGCTCATGCGGTTGCGCCTCGCCGGAATGCCTGACCTCAGCCACCATGTCGACGGCGAGCTGGGCGATTTGCACCTCGCTCAACGGCGAGCGCCTGGCGAGCTTTTCGATCTGTCTGCGATAGCTGTTGCGCGAACCGGAGTCGAGGTCGCCGTAGTCGGACTGATCCCAGAGCAGCCTGTCGACATGGCTGACCTGCTCGACCCAGACCGACCATTCCGCATCGTTGATCTCCCGCAGACTGCGGATGATGTTGCCCATCGTGACATTGCCGGCGGAGAGGCGGCTATGCTCCGCCATCGTCACTTCTTCGCTATCACGCCCGAGCTTTTCTAAGCGCTCGTCGAGCCAGGAGATCGCCAAGCTCGATGTCTGCGAGCCGTCACGCATGCGATAGAGGAATTGGGTCGAGAAGGTGTTGTCCTCGGCAAGCTCCTCCAGCGTCTTCAGGTAGGCCGCAGCCTTTGCCGTGTCGGCAAGGCGCACCAGTTCATCGGCCGCCTCATTGGCACGGCGACGCATATGGCGGCTACGCTCGACGCGGCTCGAAATACGGCGAAGGTTTTCAACCAGCACGTAGCGCACCAGAGACGGCAGCGCCCAGAGCTCACCGATCTTGAGAGTTTCGTGCTGTTGGAAACCCTCAACCAGCGTAGTCAGGCTTTCCTGCGACATGGTGCCGTGGGTATGGGCAACATAGAGCCAGGCAAGCACGAGTGTTCGCGGGACGTCGACACCGCCAACCTTCATCAGCGGCAGCTCGAGGTAGAATCGGCGCGGGAAGTCGCGGCGGACTTCCTGAATTGCTTCCTCGACGATGTAATGGTTGTCGAGCAGCCATTCGGCGGCTGGCGTGATCGTCTCTCCGGCCTCGACGTCGGTCGCGGTCGTGCGATAGACGCGCAGGATTTCCTTCTCATTCTCCTTGTGGCGCGCAAAGAAATCGAACGGTGCGAAGCCTGGCAGTTCACTCACGGTGCGACAGGCGACGCTTTCACCCATGACCCTGATGTCCTCGTTGGACAGGTAGGTCGAACGGATCGAGTCACTATGGTCGATCTGCTTCTTCTCGGGCGCGCGCGACAGGCTCGGAGACGGACTGGAAATGGCCATGGGTTCGGTTCTGGATCCAAAAAAACACTATGATTTTAGCTAGGTTCTGCACTGCTTGTGATGACTCTCGCATGAACAGACCAGTCATCCTCGAAGCCCGGGAAAAGCGAGATAAACGGACGGTCGGCGCGCTTTGTAGCAACGGACAGACCCGTTTCGGACGTGAATTTTCGAATGGTCGTGGTTGCCCGAGCCCCTGCGAAGCCATTCAGAAAAGTTGGACACATCAGCGATAATTCAAGTGAAAGGATCCGTTTCCGCGCTCTAGATCAGCCGCATGAAAAGGCCCATGGACGATATCCATGCGCCTGAACGGCGTTCCCGGCGTCATCAACGCCTCACGCCTAGATTTCGTGATGGGTAAGATTGCATGGAACAGATAGAGAAGGATGAGGACCGGGATCGGATACCGATCGGCCAAAGTAGGGTACCCCCGCAAGGCCACTCTCCTTATGTGAACACCAAAGCGTCAGGAGAATGCCGGCGCACTCCAATTGTTCCGTATGGAGAAATAATCGATCAAATGAAGGTCGTTGGTCTCAGCCGACGACGCCACACACCATTGCGACGACGAAAAGAAATGCCGCCGTGAAAATCGTTGCGTGGACCGCGGTCTGGATTTTGTGCCGCGTGGTGACCGGCTTCTTGGCCGGCACGGATCCGTACTGGTGCACATGAGTATGCGAAATACCCAGATTTGCCATGTGTCGCCTCCGTCTGTTTGTTTGCGGCCGGACTGCCAGCTCGCATTCTTATTCTTATTCTCTATAAGGTAGGTAGAGATAAATTTCCGTCCAGAGCAGACGGAAGAGAAAATCCACCCAGGCTTTCGCTCAGCAGAGCGTACGCCATGCCCAGATCCAGGAACGCTCGGCGGCGTTTTCGCCCTGGGGTGCATTAGGGGATGTTTCGATCAATCGGCGATCTTTTTCCGCCGGAATGGTGACGGAGGCAGTTTCCCTCCGCTCGGCCTTAATAGGCGGATCGAGGTAACCCATGGTCATCCCACCGAGAAAGAACATGCCTCAACCTCCATCGATCACGAAAGCTAACGGTCGTTAACGGGATCATGACAGAACCAAGGCAGCTGTCAATAGTCTAGTCGAATGGTCGTCTTTTAGGGAATCATTATCCTTAACGCCGTCGCTGCGCGAGATTTTTCAAAGGCTTGAAAACACTGGCTTTCAAGCTTTCACGAAACCTTTGCTGGCCACCATCAAATTTCGCGTGTAGTCCTCGTGAACGCTCCCGGCGGCAAGTTCGGCCGAGGTCAACCGTTCAACGACGGCACCGCCGCGCATCACCGCAAGCCTCTCGCACATGTGGGTGATGACCCCGAGATCGTGGCTGACCATAACGAAGGTGAGTTTCCGGTCCCGCCGAATCTGCTCCAGAAGATTGAGAACCTCTGCCTGGACGGAGGCATCGAGCGCCGAAGTCGGCTCATCGAGCAGCAGGATCGACGGTTCGACGATGAGAGCGCGGGCAATCGCCACACGCTGCCGTTGGCCACCGGAAAGCTGGTGCGGATAGCGGAAGCGGAAGCCGTTGCCGAGGCCGACTTCATCGAGCGCGCGGGCTATACGCTTCTCGCTGTCGCCGATAGCGTGGATGGCAAGCGGCTCCAGAAGCAGCCGATCAATGGTCTGACGCGGATGCAAAGAGCCATAAGGGTCCTGGAAAACCATCTGCACGCTCCGGTAGAAGCTTTTGCTGCGCTTGGAACCTTTAAGCACCTCACCATGGATGTGGATCGCCCCCTCGCTAACAGGTGCAAGCCCGGCAACGGTGCGCAGCAGCGTCGACTTGCCCGAGCCGGACTCGCCGACGAGACCGAAGGACTCACCGCCTTCAATCGAAACGCTCACATCCTTCAAGGCATGGAAATGGTCGTAGACGACGCCGAGATGGTCGACGGATAGAGCTGTGCTCATGCTGCCCACTCCGGCTTGCGGTCGAGAACCGGCAAAGGATGGCGGTTTTGGCCGATCTGCGGCATGCAATTGAGCAAGCCCTGCGTATAGGGATGCTTCGCATTGTGAAGCTCGGACGCGGCTATCTCTTCAACGATGCGGCCGGCATACATGACGATGACGCGGTCGCAGAAAGAGGAGACGAGCCTCAGATCATGGGAAACGAAGATCAGCCCCATGCCGCGTTCGGACACCAGCCGATCCATGATCCTGAGCACATCGAGCTGAACCGTAACGTCGAGCGCCGAAGTAGGCTCGTCGGCGATCAAAAGCTCCGGCCCGGCGATCAGCATCATGGCGATCATTGCGCGCTGGCCCATGCCGCCCGAAACCTCATGCGGATAGAGATCGAACACACGCTTGGGATCGCGGATCTGCACCGCTTCCAGCATGTCGAGCGCGCGGTCTTGCGCCTCGCCTCTGCCGACCCTCTCATGCGTGCGTAGCGTCTCGCAGATCTGCTTGCCGATGGTCATGACGGGATCGAGCGAATATTTCGGATCCTGCAGGATCATGGCGATGCGTTTTCCGCGCAGCTTGCGCCGCTCCGAGGCTGATGCCTTCGTCAGATCGAGGCCACTAAAATCCAGCGTGTCGGCGGTGACAACAGCGTGTTTCGGCGTCAGCCCCATTATGGCGCGGCCGGTCTGCGACTTGCCGGAGCCAGATTCGCCGACGATGCCGAGACGCTCCTTGCCGAGCGTGAAGGAGACGCCGCGCACGGCCTCGATGACGCCAGTGCGGGTCGGATAGCTGACGCGAAGGTTGTCGACGGTCAGAAGCGAACTCATTGGCCGGCCTCCTTCGGATCGAGCGCATCGCGCAGGCCGTCGCCCAGAAGGTTGAAGCCGAGGCTGACGACGAGGATGGCGATGCCGGGCATGGCGGCGACCCACCATTGGTCGAGGATGAAGCGGCGGCCGGAAGCGATCATCGCACCCCATTCCGGCAACGGCGGTTGTGCGCCGAGACCAAGGAAACCGAGGCCGGCCGCTGTCAGGATGATGCCCGCCATGTCGAGCGTCACGCGCACGATCAGCGAGGAGATGCAGAGCGGCATGACGTGCCGGACGATGATTCGTAGCGGCGAAGCCCCCATCAGCTTGACCGCCGAGATATAGTCGGACCGCCGGACGGTCAGCGTCTCGGCGCGGGCGATGCGCGCATAAGGCGGCCAGGAGGTGATGGCGATGGCGATGATGGCATTCTGGATGCCGGGGCCGAGGGCCGCGACGAAGGCAAGCGCCAGCACGAGCTTCGGAAAGGCAAGGAAGATATCGGTAATGCGCATCAGCGTCGCATCCACCCATCCGCCGGTATAGCCCGATACCGTACCGACGATGAGGCCGACCGGCGCAGAGATGACGGCGACCAGCACCACGACGAGCAGCGTCAGCCGCGAGCCATAGACCAGACGCGAGAAGATGTCGCGGCCCTGATCGTCGGTGCCGAGCAGGTAGCCGGTGCTGCCGGGCGGCAACAGGCGCGCATTCTTGAGATCGCCGACAACGGGATTGTGCGTGGCGATGACATTGGCAAAGGCGGCAATCAACAGCAGCGCCACGATGATCAGCAGGCCGACGACGGCGAGCCGGTTCGCAGTAAATTGCCGCCAGGTGATATAGGCGCGGCCCAGCCGGGCCTGCATGCGCGACTGCGGCCGATCGGACAGCAACCACTCGCGGCGGCTCAGGGGCATGGAAGGCGTGGTCGGAACCGTCATCGGTTTCGCGTCCTCGGGTCGAGTATCCGATAGAGAAGATCGGAGATAAGGTTGATGCCGACAAAGACCGTGCCGATGACGATCGTCCCGCCGAGCACGGCGTTCATATCGGCGTTTTGCAGCGAGTTGGTGATGTAAAGGCCGATGCCGGGCCAGGAGAAGACCGTCTCCGTCAGCACCGAGCCCTCAAGCAGGCCGGCATAGGAAAGCGCGATGACGGTCACGAGCGGCACCGCCGCGTTCCGCAAGGCATGGCCCCAGATCACCCGCGTCTCCGACAGGCCCTTGGCGCGGGCTGCCACCACATATTCCTGCGACAGCTCGTTCAGCATGAAGCTGCGGGTCATGCGGCTGATATAGGCGAGCGAGAAATAGCCAAGCAGCGAGGCCGGCAGGATGATGTGTCGGAAGACGTCATAGAAGACATCCCACTGCCCCTGCCACGCGCTGTCGAGGAGATAGAAACCGGTGACCGGCGTGAAACTGTATTCATAAACGATATCGATACGGCCGGGAAAGGCCACCCAACGCAGCTGCGCGTAGAAGATGACGAGCGAAATCAGCGCAAGCCAGAAGATCGGCACCGAATAGCCGACAAGACCGACGACACGCACAACCTGGTCGGCAATGCTGCCGCGGCGAACGGCGGCGAGCACGCCAAGCGGCACGCCGATGATGGAACCGATGATCGTGCCGACGGTGGCAAGCTCCAGAGTCGCCGGGAAAACGCGGCGAATATCGACCATGACCGGATTGGTGGTCAGGACGGAATTGCCGAAATCGCCCGATAGAATGCCTTTCAGATAGATGTAGAACTGTTCGTAGAGCGGTAGGTCGAAGCCCATCTCCCGGCGAACACGTTCCACGACATGGGTCGGCGCGCGATCGCCGAGAATGGCGAGCACGGGATCGATCGGCACGACTCGGCCGATGAAGAAAGTGACGGCCAGAAGACCGAGATAGGTGGTAGCGGCGGCGAAGAGGAAACGCCCCAGCGCCTTCGCAAAGGAGAGTGCACGGCCCTTGCGGGGCCGCGCTTCCTGTCTTGTTTCAATGATGCTCACGGGATCAGCCTGGCTGGCTCATCACTTCGCGATCGGGCCTACATAGTTCGTGTCGAAGCTAGGCCCCAGCTTGAAGTCGTTAAGGCTCTTGCGATAGCCGGCCACTTCGATCTGTTGGAAGATGATGACGAAGGGGCTGTTGGCCAGGAACTTCTTCTGGACATCCTCATACATGGCAGCGCGCTTGGCGGCGTCACGCTCGAGCAGGGCAGCCTTCGTCTCCTTGTCAAGCTCGGGCGCTTCCCACGTATTGCGCCATGCTAGCGTCTTCACCGTGCCCGCGTCGGAATTGTCCGGGTTGGAGGTAAAAGTATCGGCGTTTGAGTTCGGATCGAAATAGTCCGATCCCCACTGGCCGATATACATGTCGTGGGTGCGGGCGCGGAACTTCGTCAGCGTCTGCTTGCCGTCGCCGGGGATGATTTCCATTTTCACGCCGGCCTGGGCGAGCGTCTGCTGGATGGATTCGGCAATGCCGGTGACCGGCTGGGTGTTGCGTACATCCATAGTGACGGAGAAGCCATCCGGCAGGCCAGCCTTGGCAAGCAATTCCTTCGCCTTGGCGACGTCGAGCTTGTAAGGCGTGTCGTTCAGCGCACCGAGCTGACCGGTCGGCAGGAAAGTCTGATGGATCTCGCCGATGCCCTTGATGAGGGTTGCGCCGATCGCATCGTAATCGACCAGATACTTGAAGGCTTCCTGGACCTCAGGCTTCTTCAGGTTCTCGTTCTTGCTGTTGAGGCTGACGTAATAGACCGTGCTCTTCGGTGCGCTGGTGGTCGCCAGATCCTCATTCTTGGAAACGGCGTCGAGATCACCAGGCTCGAGGTTGCGGGCGATATCGATATCACCGGCCTCCAGCGCCAGGCGCTGGGCAGAGCTTTCCTTCATGTAGCGGTAGATGACGCGGTTAAGCTTCGCCTTATCGCCGTAATAATTGTCGTTACGCTCCAGGACGACGACTTCGTTGGCGCGCCACTCACGCAGCTTGTAGGTACCGGAGCCGGCATAACCCGTCTTCAGCCATTCATTGCCGAAATCGTTGTCGTACTTGTGGTCGGCATCGACGGTCACCGGCTTCACGTGATCGAGAACCAGCTTCTTGTCGACGACGGAGGCAACGGTTGCTGTCAGGCAATTCAGCACGAAGCTCGGCGCATAAGGCTTGTCGACGGTGAAGGTGAAGGTGGCCGGATCGACAGCCTTTGCCTTTTCGGTCACGTTGTCGCCGGTCAGGCCGAATTGGGTGAGAATGAAGGCTGGGCTCTTGTCGAGCTTGACGGCGCGTTCGAAGGACCAGGCAACGTCTTCGGCGGTGATCGGGTTGCCGGAAGCAAACTTCAGGTCCGGTTTCAGCTTGAATGTATAAGTCAGGCCGTCATCGGAAACGGTCCAGCTGTCGGCGAGGTCGCCCTTGATCTTCGACGTATCGTTCATGTCGAGACGAACGAGCAGACTATAGGTGTTGCTGGTAACCTCAGCTGTCGAAAGCTCGAAAGCCTCGCCCGGATCCATCGAGATGATATCGTCGATGGCAAAACCTTCGACGAGCGTATCCTTCGGCGTCTCTGCAAAGGCAGCAGGTGCCGCCACCATCAGGAGCGAAAGGGCAGCCCCGGCGGAAAGAAGGCGGAAGCTGCGGTTCAGTTTGGTAATCATCATGGTCTGTTCCCCTGTTTTTGATTGATTACAAAGTGTTATTTGGTTTCAGACGTCCTCTTCCCTCCACGCCGAAGCCAGGATGCGAAGCCAGTTTTCGCTGGCCATCTTCGCCAGTTCCTCCCCACCATAGCCAGCTTGCCGAAGAGCGACAATCAGCTTTTGATTACCGGCAGCATCGCCGATTTCCTCCGGAATGGTAGCGCCGTCGAAGTCCGAACCGAGCGCCACGCAATCGATTCCGACCCGGTTCACGAGGTAGTCGATATGCCTGACCATGTCGGAAAGCGGCGTGGCGACGTCGGAACGGCCGTCCGCCCGCAACATCGCGGTGGCATAATTCACGCCGACGAGACCGCGGCTTTCGCGGATCGCATCGAGCTGCCTGTCGGTGAGGTTGCGCGCGACCGGTGTCAGCGCATGGACGTTGGAATGGCTTGCCACGAGCGGCTGGTCGCTCGTCTTCGCTACGTCCCAGAAACCCTTTTCGGTGATATGGGCGAGGTCGATCATGATGCCGAGACGGTTGCACTCGCGCACCAGCGCGAACCCGGCCTCCGTCAGGCCAGGCGCCGTATCCGGCGAGCTTGGGAAGGCGAAGGGCACGCCATGGCCGAAAATATTGTGGCGGCTCCAKACTGGGCCGAGCGAGCGCAGGCCGGCCGCATGGAAGACTTCGAGCGCAGCAAGATCGGCGCCGATCGGCTCGCAGCCTTCGATATGCATGACGGCAGCGAAAATGCCCTCCGCCATCGCCTTGCGGATGTCCTTCACCGAGCGGCAGAGCCGCCAGGCACCGGCACGGTCGAGCCTGAGCGCGATCGCTGCCATTTCTGTGCCGATCGCAAGCGACGGCAGTGGATCGAGAGGAGCGGCAAGCCGCGTCGCGTAATGGCCGTTCGCATCGGGATCGGCAAAGACCAGATCGCCCGATGGAATATAGATGGCGCAGAGGCCGCCCGCCAGACCACCCGCCTTCGCACGGGGAGCATCTATATGGCCTGCCGTCGTGCCGTTGGCGAATTCCGCAATCGGATCGCTTCCGTCTTTCGCATGTGTCCAGAGCCGAAGGAGAACGTCGTTGTGGCCGTCGAATACGAGTTGCATTTGTCTTCCTGCGCTGCCCGAACGGGCGGGTCGAAGCGGCAAGAATAGAAAAGCTGACAGAAAGCGCCACCTATTTTTTCACCTATGCGCAATATGGATGCACTGCAATTTCTTGATGCAGAAAGTGGTGAAATCGGCAATGTCTTCGTGATTTGCGCTCCGCCGGCCTAATCTCGGCGGAATGCCCTTTTTGCCAACGATCCCAAAGGCATCAATATGGATCAAGAAATTCTCGACGGCCTTACTCGGCAATACCCGAATGTTCGATTGACCGGCGCCGATCAACCATTATCGGAGGCCGATTTTCAGGCGCAGAAACACAAGCATTTTTCCCGCCGGGCGTTGGGTGGAGCGATCGGCATCATCAGCAACGCCAAAGGCGAGATCGTCTTGGTCAAGCGAAGCGGTATGCATGCAGGCTGGGCTCTGCCCGGCGGAACGGTCGAAGAAGGCGAGGATTTCTCGGTCGCCTTTCGACGTGAGATAGTCGAAGAGATCGGCGTGTCTCTGGATGTGCCTTATCTGACCGAAGTTGAGCGGAAAAAGTTTATCTCACCACAAGGCGAAACCTTCGACTTCCTTCTCGCCGTCTTTGAAGCCCGGATGCATGAGGAAGAACTCCCGGAGCCAACAGATGATGCTGTCGCGGAAGGACTGGAAGCCTGCCTCTTCTACCCGGCGGAAATTCCTTCCGAGATGATTTTGGGTGATCGCGAGAAACTCACACGGTATTTGAGAAAATCGGAAACCGGGGATCCATCGCCCTGACGACGGGCATTCCATATCTAAGTCAGTGAAAAGGGGCCGAAGCCCCCTTTTCCGGATCAGTGCTTGGACCGTTTCTTCTGCCTGTAGACGTCGACCACGACGGCAGCGACGATGATCACGCCTTTGACGATCTCCTGATAGTAGGCATCGACGCGCAGGAAGGTGAAGCCCGAGGTCATTACTCCGAGAATGACCGTGCCGATGACCGTGCCGGTAATTCGCCCGACGCCGCCGGTGAGCGACGTGCCACCGATGACGGTCGCTGCGATCGCATCGAGTTCATAACCGACGCCCATGCTCGCCTGTGCGGTTTCAGCGCGCGCCGCCGTGACGATACCGGCAAGGCCGGCCAGCAATCCCGCGATCACATAGACCTTGACGAGATGCGCCTCGATATTGATGCCGGAAACGCGCGCCGCCTGGGGATTGGCGCCGATGGCATAGGTGAACTTCCCATAGCGGGTGTAGCGGAGCGCAATGTGGAAGATCAGAGCCACGACCAGGAAGACGACAACCGGCCATGCTTTCGTTCCGATGAAATGAAACTGCTCGGTGATCCCGGAGACCGGTTGTCCCTTCGTGTACCACTTCGCCACGCCCCTCGCAGAAACGAACATTCCAAGCGTTGCGATGAACGGCGGGATCTTCGTGTAGGCGATGAGCGCGCCGTTCACGAGACCGGCTGTCGCCCCGATCAGCAGGCCTACGACGATCGGCACGAAAGCAGGCAGGTCCGTCAGCGAGGGAAAGACGGCCCTTCCCCAGGTGGAGGACTGGGCAAAGCTTGTTGCAATCATCGCCGTCATGCCGACGACCGAGCCCGACGAAAGATCTATGCCGCCGGTTATGATGACCTGCGTGACGCCGACGGCGATGATGCCGATGACGGAGACCTGCAGGATCATGATCGTCAGGCGCTGCGAATTCACGAGGAAGCTCTGGCCGATGAAGATCCAGCCGAGGATTTCATACACGAGCGCGATACCGACAAGCACCAGGAATATGCTCAGTTCCGGCGGCATGCGTCGTCGCCTTTGTYGGGTTGCGAGCGGAGCCGTGCCCTCTGCTGCCTTGGTTGTCATGTCAAACCTCCCTTGGACGGGTGCTGGAGCGCATCACTGCGCAGCCAGTTCCATCACCTTGATCTGCGTTGCTTCGTCGCGATTGAGGAAACCGGTCACGCGCCCCTCGTGCATGACCATGATGCGGTCGCTCATGCCGAGCACCTCAGGCATTTCCGACGAGATCATGATGACCGCGACGCCATTGCGCGCCATTTCAGTGACCAGCCTGTGAATTTCAGCCTTGGCGCCGACATCGATGCCGCGTGTCGGTTCATCGAGAATCAGGATCTTCGGATTGGTGAGCAGCCATCGTCCGATCAGCACCTTCTGCTGATTGCCGCCTGAAAGGTTCTCTACACGCTCGTAAAGGTTGGGCGTCTTCACCCGCAGCTTTTTCGCCATGTCTTCACAGGTCGCCTCGACCGCGCGCTGTTGCACGAAACCGCCCTTGACGTATCTGTCCTGCAGGACAGCGATCTGCATGTTCTCGAGAATATCGAGGATCAGCAGGCAGCCCGTATCTTTCCGATCCTCGGTCAGGAACGCCATTTGGTGACGAATGGCGGCAGTCGGCGAAGAAATCGTCACGGGCTTGCCAAAGAGCTCGATCGTGCCGGAGCTTGCCGGCGTTACACCGAAAAGCGTTTCGGCGACATTCGAACGCCCGGAGCCGACCAATCCTGCCACACCGAGAATCTCGCCGGCTCTCACTTCGAAGGAGACGTCGCGGAAGACCCTGTTGAGACAGAGGTCCTTGACGGAAAGCACGACCTCCCCGATCGGTACCTCCTCCTTGGGGAACATCTGCGTGATCTCGCGCCCGACCATCATACGGATGATGTCGTCGCGGGTGACCTCGGTCGAGGCATGCGTACCGATATACCGGCCGTCGCGGAACACAGAAAACTCGTCGGCGATCTCGAAGAGCTCGTTCATCTTGTGGGTGATGTAGACGATGCCGATGCCCTGGGCTCTGAGATCGCGGATGATGCGGAAAAGATGCTCGACTTCACGCTCCGTCAGCGCCGAAGTCGGCTCGTCCATGATGAGCACGTCGGAATTATAGGAAACCGCCTTGGCAATCTCGACCATTTGCCGGCTGGCGACGGAGAGGTATCGGACTTCGATCTCGGGATCGATCGCAATATTGAGCCGGGCAAAAAGCTCCTCGGTCATGCGGTGCATCCGGCCGTGATCGACGAAACCGAAACGGTTCTTCGGTTCGCGGCGTATCCAGATATTTTCAGCCACCGTCATGAACGGCATCAGGTTCAGCTCCTGATGGATCATCGCGATACCGTTTTCCAGCGCGTCGAGCGGAGAGTTCAGCTGGATTTCGACCCCTTTCAGCCGAATCTCGCCTTTGTCGGGCGTATAGATGCCAGCCAGGATCTTCATCAATGTCGATTTGCCGGCGCCGTTTTCACCCATCAGCGCATGCACGGAGGCGCGCTTCAGGCGAAACTGCACGTCATCAAGTGCGACGACACCCGGAAACTCCTTGCGAACGCCCTCGGCGCTCAAGAGATATTCCGCATTCGGAATTGCACCGCTCGCGCGAACGGCAGCCATGGTTGTCGGGCTGACGGCCATAAGATCTCCTCCGGATACGGGCAGGTGAAAGGGACGCGGGCTTTACCCGCATCCCTCCTGGCGTTCGCCTCAGTTCTTGGCGACAAAATCCTTGACGTTGTCAGGCGTCACGAGCTGGAAGGGAATGTAGACCTTCTTCTCGACCTTCTCGCCCTTGGCGAGCTTGAGCGCCGCATCGAGCGAGCCCTTGCCCTGGCCGGCGGCATCCTGGAACACCGTCACATCGAGATCGCCTGCCTGCATGGCCGCAAGTGCGTCCTGCGTGGCGTCGACACCGCCAACGACGACCTTGGTCATGTCCTTGCCAGCCGCCTTCAACGCCTGGATGGCGCCGATCGCCATTTCGTCGTTGTTGGAGATGACGGCATCGAATTCAATGCCGCTGGACAGCCAGTTCGTCATCAGGTCGGAGCCCTGGGTACGATCCCAGTTCGCCGTCTGCTCTTCGACGATTTCCAGGCCCTTGCACTCGTCGGTCTTGATGACGTCATGGACGTCCTGGGTGCGCATGCGGGCGGCCTGATTGGAAAGCTCGCCCATGATAACGACGGCCTTGCCCTTGCCACCGAGAATGCGGCAGATTTCCTTCGTCTCCAGCGTGCCGGATTCCTGCTCGTTGGATGCGACGAAAGCCTGCTTGTCCGGCAGCGTATCGACATTGACCGGCTGACGGTTGACGTAAACCAGCGGAATGCCGGCATCTGCCGCAAGCTTCGACATTGCCGTCGTCGCATCGGTATCGACAGGGTTGACGATGATTGCGTCGACCTTGGAAGCGATGAAATTCTGGATCTGACTCTGCTGCTTGGAAACGTCGTTCTGTGCGTCTTCGACCTGCAGCGTCACGCCGCTCAAGGTCTTCGCATAATCTGTCATGCCGTTGCGCAGAACGGTCAGGAAGTTGTCGTCGAACTTGGCCATTGAAACGCCGACGGTTTCCGCATGTGCGGCCGTCGACAGGACGAGCGCCATTGCGGTGCTCAGGATGAACTTCTTCATGTGTATTCCCTCCACAAAGCGGTGCCCGGCTGCACCCTCCTCACGCCGGGGCCTTGGACATCCGTCCGCAGGCCTCAATCCCGCGCTGCCTCTCCCGTGGCAGCTCCGCCAAAACGGAACAAACAAACCGTAAAATTTGTTTTGCGGAATATTCATTCCATTTTATCGAAACGGCGTCAAGCCTCTTTGCCGTTTTCGGGCACCATCGCTGGAGGAAGCCGTCGCCAACAGCGATTTGGCGTGATCGGCCCGTTGCAATCCGGCCATGATGGCAGAGGAACCGTCACAGACACTTATTGTGAAAGCCGTAGAGATCCCCATCTAGTCGGAGCCCAGAACGGCTTGCGCACACCGGCCGTTTATTTGAAGATTTTTGGAGACAGAACAAATGTCCATCTCGATGTATCGCCTCACCGTTCCCATGTTCCAGCGCGGCATTGCCAGCCTGAAAACCTATCTCGATAAGGCGGAAGCCTATGCCGTGGAAAAGAAGATCGACCCCGCCATTCTTGTAAACGCGCGGCTGGCACCGGATATGCTGCCGCTTTCCGGCCAGTACCAGCGTGCCAGTGACAGCGCCAAGTTTGCGCTCGCCCGCCTGACGGCAACCGAAGCGCCTAAATTCGAGGACAATGAAACGACGATCGCCGAATTGCGCGAACGTATGGCGAAAACCGAAGCCTATCTCGCCGGCTTCTCTTCAGAGGCTCTGGAAGGAAGCGACGTCAAGGATATCACCGTGCCAGGCCGCAACGGCTCGGTTGTTCCCGGCCTCGAATACATCGCCCTCTTCGCATTGCCGAATTTCTATTTCCACGTGACGACGGCACATGCCATCCTGCGCAACCAGGGTGCACCCGTTGGCAAGCGGGATTTCCTCGGAAACTTCTGAGCCTGATCAGGGCCGGTGCGTCACCGGCCCTTTTTCCGTCAGTTCGGTATAGGCAAGCGTTTGATCGAGATGCCGCGCCCGAAGCGACAGCAGCCGTTCTGCATAACCGAGCCTTACCGACGCATAGGCCGGATCGTCAGCGATGTTGCGCAGTTCCATCGGATCCGTGACCAGATCGAAGAGCAGCGTCGGCAATGCGGCGAAATGCACGTATTTGAACCGCTTGTCCCGGATGACGGCGAGGTTCAATTCGTTCGACCCAAGGCCGAAATGCCGCTCCGTTTCGCCATGGGCGATGTCGCGGAAATCGAATTCCCAGAAGGCCGCATCCCGCCACCTCTGTGCCTTGCCGCCATCAAGGAAAGGCGCAAGCGAGTGCCCGTCGATGCCGTTAGCAGGCGCGATCCCAAGCCGATCGCAGAGCGTAGGGAACACATCGGCAGCGCTGGTGAAATCATCAACGATACCACCGGCTGCGGCCCCGCTGGGATCTCGGATGACGAGCGGAATATGATAGCTGCCGTCGAAATAGCCGCCTTTTCCGAGCGTCCAGTGATCGCCCGCCATCTCCGCGTGATCGGAGGTGAAGACGACGATCGTGTTATCCCATTCACCGGCATCCTTCACTGCTTGCCAGATGCGACCGAGCTGATCGTCCACTTCAGCGATCATGCCATAGTAGATCGACCGGACAGCATCGAAATCGGCAGCATTCCAGTCGCTGAGCGGCCCTTCAGCCCCATGGATGAAACTGCCCTTGCCAGCACGCGGCATGGCATAGGCGAGATAGGGATGGCTGCGCTGTTCCGTTTCGCGGTCTGTCCCACGCGCAAAGGCCGGACCTTCACCTGGTTTGAACATCCGGTTGAACGGCTCCGGCACAGAGAAAGGCGGATGCGGCCGCAGGAAAGAAATATGCGCGAACCACGGTGCGTCCTGCTCGCCCATCCAGCGGATGAATTCGCCGGTCAGGAAGGCCGTCTGTGTCTCTTCGCGTGAATAGACGGGAGCCCCGTTGGAAATTTCCCCGGCCGCGGCACCCACCGGAATATGGATATCGCGGCTGACAGCGCCGGTGCGACCGCGCGAGCGCAGCCAGGAAAGCCACTGTCTCTCATGTTCGGGCAGGAGCTGGCGAACTGTGAAGCCGGGCAGCACGCCTTCATAGGTCGTCAGATGTGGATCATTGGCGTCCATTTCCCGCGGATCGGGCGCCGTATCGGTATAGCCGAACAGCGTCGGATCATAACCTGCCCGCCTTGCCGCCAGCGCCAGATTATCGAACCGCCGGTCGAGCGGCGATCCGTTCCGGCAGACGCGGTGGTTCATCTGGTAGAGGCCGGTATAAAGTGTCGCGCGCGCCGGCGAGCAGGGAGCAGCCCCGGCATAATGCCGCCGGAAGAGCGTCCCCTCTTTCGCCAGAGCGTCCACAGCAGGCGTCCTGACGCAGGCGTGCCCCACAGCCGAGAGGCAATCGCCGCGCCATTGATCCGCAGTGATGATGAGAACGTTGGGCTTCGGCCCGCGTTCAGTGCTGATTTGATCTCGCATGCCAGTTCCAGGCCGACTGGATGATCTGCGAGAGATCATACTGCGGCACCCAGCCCAGTATGTCCCGCGCCTTGTCGTTATTGGCGACCAGTGTGTGCGAATCGCCTTCACGACGACCGATATACTCGACGGGGAACGGCTTGTTGGAAACGTCTTCGATGGCGCCCAGCAATTCCTTCACCGTGGTGCCGGTGCCGGTGCCGAGGTTCAGCGCAACGGAATCTCCACCCTTCAGGAGATATTCGACGGCGCGCACATGCGCATCGGCAAGATCCAAAACGTGGATGTAATCGCGCACGCAGGTGCCGTCGCGCGTCTCATAATCGCTGCCGAACACCTTGAAGCCCTGGCGGCGGCCCAGCGCCGCATCGATCGCCAGCGGGATGGCATGCGTTTCCGGCTGGTGCCATTCGCCGATACGGCCCTCGAAATCGGCGCCGGCGGCATTGAAATAGCGCAGCACGACGGAGCGAAGACTCTTGTACTGGTCGTAATCGGCAAGCGCCTGCTCGACGATGTACTTGGTGCGTCCGTAGGGATTGATCGGCACCTGACGGTGCGTCTCGTCGAGCGGCACGCTCTGCGGCAGACCATAGGTCGCGCAGGTGGAAGAGAAGACGAACGCATTGATGCCGGCTGCCTGCGCCGCCGACAAGAGCGTCAGCGTGCCAATGACATTGTTCTCGTAGAAGGAGACCGGATCCTTGACCGACTCACCGACTTCGATCAGCGCCGCAAAATGCAGGATTGCCGACGGCTTGTGTTTTGCCAGCACCTCATCGAGCCGGGCGCGATCGCGAATATCGCCCTCTTCCGCCGGTCCCCATTTGACGAATTCGCGATGGCCGTTGGAGAAATTATCGAAGACGACGGGCGTGTAGCCCTTGTTCGCCAGATCGAGACACGTATGCGAGCCGATATAACCAGCGCCACCGACCACAAGAACCGTTTCACCTGCCATGCATTTCACCTCTTACAAGCCACAGATGCACGGACATTAGCCAAGTTACACGTCAGTAAAAAGTTATCTCGGTTACATATCTGCAAAAAGAAGAAGATTAGAGATGTCTTTCATACGAAATGCGCCTGCTTACAGGACGATTGCGTTGCCGGCCCCATCGAAAACCGGCGTGCACCGAGTCGCCGGCAGGTCCGCCGGTACGGCTTCCACGTCGAAGACATTCATTATATCGCTGGCGTCATCGGCAATGAACGCTGCCGTTTCGGTCTTTTAGTGGTCGAAGAGATCGCGCGACATCTGGCAGACGAGCCGTTGCGCTATAGTGTTACCGTCGAAAGCCTGCTTAATTCGTAACCAGGGGAGGAAATATGAGAAAGGCGATCATCGTCTGGGGCGGCTGGTCGGGCCACGAGCCGGAACCCTGCGCCAACATCGTTGGCGAGTTGCTGCGCGAGGACGGC
>NZ_JBFUBG010000073.1:0-34171 GCF_056405875.1 Rhizobium sp. P1_E6
CAACCAAACAGGCCAGTCCGTTGAAGTGATCCTCATCTGGGCAGTCATCTATCTGGCACTGAGCGTTGCCACTTCGCTGCTGATGAACTGGTTCAACGCCAAGATGGCTCTGGTGGAGAGATAAGATGAGCGATAGTTTCGTCAGAACCACCATGCTGTCGCAGGAGCCGCCGCCATCGGGAGAAAAGGGCGCCGGCGCCTGGATCCGCCGCAATCTGATTGCGACGCCCAAGGACATCGTCCTCACGCTTCTGGCCGCCACCTTTCTTGCCTGGGCACTGCCGCATGCCTTCAACTGGCTGTTCGTACAGGCGGTCTGGACCGGTACGGATCGCACCTTCTGTGCGACGACCGTGCAGGGCGGCATCCAGCCTGATGGTTGGAGTGGCGCCTGCTGGGCCTTCGTCAACGCCAAGTTCGACCAGTTCATCTATGGACGCTATCCGCTCGACGAGCGCTGGCGGCCGACGCTGGTCGGCATTCTCTTCGTGCTTCTGCTCGTACCGATGCTCATCCCGTCGGCGCCGCGCAAGGGGTTGAATGCGATCCTGCTCTTCCYGGTGCTGCCAATCGTATCCTTCGTTCTGCTTTATGGCGGCTTCGGCCTCGAAATCGTCGATACCCCGCTCTGGGGTGGGCTCATGGTGACGCTGGTGCTCTCCTTCGTGGGCATCGTCGTCTCCTTCCCGGTCGGTATTCTTCTGGCGCTCGGCAGACGGTCGCATATGCCTGTCATCCGCATGGTGAGCATCGTTTTCATCGAAGTCGTCCGCGGGGTGCCGCTGATCACGGTCCTCTTCATGGCCAGCGTGGTATTGCCGCTGTTCCTGCCGGCAGGCTGGACCGTGGACAAGCTTCTGCGCGCCATCATCGGCGTGTCGATCTTCGCCTCAGCCTATATGGCCGAGGTCATTCGCGGCGGCCTGCAGGCCATTCCGAAAGGACAGTTCGAGGGTGCGGATTCGCTTGGCCTCGGCTACTGGCAAAAAATGCGGCTGATCATCATGCCGCAGGCGATCAAGCTGGTAATCCCCGGCATCGTCAACACCTTCATCGGCATGTTCAAGGATACGTCGCTGGTATCGATCATCAGCATGTTCGACCTGCTCGGCATCGTGCGGCTGAACTTCACCGACGCGAACTGGGCAACCGCGGTAACGCCGCTGACCGGACTGATTTTCGCCGGCTTCGCCTTCTGGCTTTTCTGCTTCGGCATGTCGCGCTATTCAGCATTCATGGAACGTCATCTCGACACCGGCCACACGAGATAAGAAGGAACAACAATGGCAGAGCCCCTCACCAAGAAATTGACCGTGTCGACGACCGACGTCGCCGTCGATATCGTCAACATGAACAAGTGGTAYGGTGAYTTCCACGTKCTYCGCGACATCAACCTGAAGGTCATGCGCGGCGAGCGCATCGTCATCGCCGGCCCGTCGGGTTCCGGCAAATCGACGATRATCCGCTGCATCAACCGTCTGGAAGAGCACCAGAAGGGSCAGATCKTCGTTGAYGGYACGGAACTGACCAACGACCTCAAGAAGATCGACGAAGTGCGCCGTGAAGTCGGCATGGTGTTCCAGCACTTCAACCTCTTCCCGCATCTGACRATCCTGGAAAACTGCACGCTGGCGCCGATCTGGGTGCGCAAGATGCCGAAGAAGCAGGCCGAAGATATCGCCATGCACTTCTTGAAGCGCGTCAAGATTCCCGAGCAGGCCAACAAATATCCGGGCCAGCTTTCGGGTGGCCAGCAGCAGCGCGTGGCGATTGCCCGCTCGCTCTGCATGAACCCGAAGATCATGCTGTTCGACGAGCCGACCTCGGCGCTCGATCCGGAGATGATCAAGGAAGTGCTGGAYACGATGGTGGGCCTTGCCGAAGAAGGCATGACGATGCTCTGCGTCACCCACGAAATGGGCTTTGCCCGCCAGGTTGCGAACCGTGTGATCTTCATGGACCAGGGCCAGATCGTCGAGCAGAATTCGCCGGCTGAATTCTTCGACAATCCTCAGCACGAGCGCACCAAGCTGTTCCTCAGCCAGATCCTGCACTGATCGGACGGCGCGGAAAGGATCTCGAAAGATGTTTTTGTTCAGCAAGGTGAATCTGCCCGACGCGCGCAGGATTGTCGTCTTGGAGATCGACGGTCGCGAAGCCACCTGCTTTGAAGGCGATACGGTTGCCGCCGTCCTGCTTCTCAGCGACCTGCACCCCTACCGCCGAAATGTCGTTTCCGGAGCGGAAAGGGCGCCATTCTGCATGATGGGCGCATGCTTCGAATGCCTGGTCGAGATCGACGGAGTACCGAACCAGCAGGGATGTCTCCGCAATGTGGCAGATGGCATGCGCATTCGCCGGCAGCTGGTACTGGCAACCAGTACCAAACTCAAGGAGTTCGAAGAGTGATCGAAGCCGTCGATATTCTTGTCGTGGGCGGCGGGCCAGCTGGAATGGCCGCGGCGACGATGGCAGCAACGGAGGGCCTCTCTGTCGTACTCATCGACGAACGTCCCGATGCCGGGGGGCAGATTTATCGAGGGCTGGAGGGCGGCCCGTTTCGCCATAGCGTCTTGCTGGGTCCTGATTATTCGGGCGGATCCGCTGCCATCTCCCGCTTCAGGCGAGCCGGCGCCACCTCGCTCTTTGGCGCGAGTCTATGGCGCATAGACATGAAGGAACAGGGCGGCGTCGCGTGCTACACCATGGATCAACGGTCCCGGCGCCTGGCATTTCGAAAACTTATCCTGGCCACTGGCGCGATCGAGCGGCCCGTGCCGTTCGAGGGTTGGACGCTTCCCGGTGTGATGACCGTCGGTGCGGCGCAGCTTCTCCTGAAGTCGTCCGCGATAGCTCCGGTCGGACGCGTCGCGATTGCAGGAAACGGCCCGCTGATGCTGCTGTTTGTGACGCAGCTACTTGCCCTCGGGGTTAGAGTCTCGGCGCTTCTCGATACTGCGCCTCCCATGAGGGTCGCCAAAGCCGCGCTCGGCAATGTTGGAGCTCTTGTGAGCAACGCGGGCAAGATTCGCAAGGGACTGCGGATGCTGCAGGAAATTCGCGCGGCCCAGATCCCGATCCATAGGAACGTCGCGGGCCTCGTCGCGCGCGGTAACGGCAAATTGGAAACGATCGCTTTCGAAGCCGATGGTGTAAAAGATCAAGCCGACGTCGACACGCTGCTGGTACATGAAGGCATCATTCCAAACACGCAGCTTTCCCTTGCTCTGGGGTGCAAGCACAGCTGGAACGAGAGGCTGCAATGCCTGCAGCCGGACATCAGCGAATTTGGAGAGAGCAGTATCGCTGACGTGTTCATCGTCGGGGACGGCGCTACCGTCAACGGCGCGGTCGCTGCCCCGGCGTCAGCCGAAATCGCGGTTGGTCTAATCCTTGAGCAGATGGGACATGCGAACACTCGTTCGCGCGCAACCGTCCAGGGGGCAAGGAGGATCATCGGGCGTGAACATGCTTTCCGTCCGTTCCTCGAAGCACTCTATCCGCCACGCCTTTCAATCGCGGCGCCGTCCGCCTCCACCATAGTCTGCCGGTGTGAAGAGGTGACGGCCGGCACGGTGCGGTCTGCCGTCGAGGATGGCGCCATCGGTCCGGCGCAGGCAAAGGCGTTCACCCGCTGTGGCATGGGCCCGTGCCAGGGGCGCATGTGCGGCCCGCCGGTGTCCCGCCTGATCGCGGACGAGGCGGGGCGGCCGGTCGGTGACGTCGGTGTCTACAACGTCCGCTTCCCGTTGAAGCCTGTCACCGTTGCGGAAATGGCCGGGTGCGGAGAGAGCGCCATAGTCGAGGCGCATCATGCAGCTTGAGACAGAAGTGGCCGTAATCGGCGGTGGTCTCGTCGGAATTTCGATTGGATATGGTCTYGCACTTCGGAAGGTCCGAAGCGTCGTGCTGGACGAGGGTGACAGCGCAATCCGAGCGAGCCGCGGGAACTTCGGGCTCGTATGGGTGCAGGGAAAAGGACTTTCTCTTCCCGCCTATGCGGGTTGGGCGATGCGTGCCGCCGAGTGCTGGCCCGAGTTCGCGAGTAAGCTCCGCACCGAGACAGACATTGATGTCGGGCTCACCCAGAAGGGTGGCCTTTACCTTTGCAGGTCGCCCGAGGCGATGGCCCAGCGCGGGAAAGATCTCGCCGCGGTCCAGTCGCGCTTCAACGGCCGCTATGATTTCGACATGCTGGATCACGTGTCCGTCAGAAAGCTTGTACCGGAGATCGGAACCGATTTTGCCGGAGCCAGCTATTCAAGGTATGACGGTCAGGCCAATCCGTTGCGGCTGCTTCACGCGCTGCATCGCGGCTATATGCGACGAGACAGTCGCTATCTCCCCGGCATGGGCGTCCTCGACATCAAGCACAACGGATCGAAATTTGTGCTCACGACGTCCAGGGGCGAGGTGACCGCGGAGCGTATCGTGCTTGCGTCCGGTCTGGGGAATGTCGCCCTTGGCGACATGCTGGGGGTGCGGATCCCCGTGAAGCCGGTGCGCGGACAGATCATGGTAACCGAGCGTGTGCCACAGATGTTCAATCTTGCCATCGAGCAGGTGCGGCAGACGGAAGACGGCACGCTGATGCTCGGTGGCAGCTGGGAAGAGGTTGGCCACGACCTCAACACAACGTTCGAGGCCACACGCCGGATCGCCGCGGAGGCGCAGGTATTCTTCCCATTCCTCAGGGATGTCCGCATCATCCGCAGCTGGGCCGCACTCAGGATCATTACACCCGATGCGGCACCCGTCTATGAGGAAGTCGTACCTGGAGCGTTCCTGGTCACGTGTCACAGCGGCGTGTCTCTTGCCGCCATTCATGCCTTCGAGACGGCCGGGTGGATTGCAGACGGCGGCATTCCCGACGGGATGCGGGATTTCAGTCTCACGCGCTTTACCGCATCGAGTTGCACCGGTTGAAATACAGCGATCTCATTTCCCTAACGAACGTTCGGTTGTTTGGCGCTCAGACGGGGTCAACCTCACATTTGTAAGCTAATGCATGATATCGTCGAGGAATTTCTTCGTGCGCGGGCTCCTTGGCGTGTCAAAAAACTCTTGCGGATTGCCGATATCAACGATCTCGCCAGCCTCCATAAACACGGCGCGGTCCGCCACTTTTCGGGCGAACCCCATTTCGTGGGTAACCACGATCATGGTCATCCCGTCCTCCGAGCGAGACCATTGTGTCGAGAACCTCCTTCACCATTTCCGGGTCAAGGGCGGAGGTGGGCTCATCGAACAGCATGATCTTCGCCGCCCATGCAGACGGTTCCAGTCACCTCGAACTGCTCGCAGAAATCAGTTGCGGCGATCGCAGCGCGCAGATTGGCGATCATGATTACGGTCAGCGACGAGATTTGGGTTGGCCAATTGAAGCTCAATCGACCAGCAATGTCTGAAGGCGTCTTCCTGCGGATTTTTCGAGCGTGTGAGCTAACCGCTTAAACAACCCACATCCATTAGAGCGACCGAAATATCTGCTCGATTTCCTCGCGGGTATCGCCCCGAGCAAGGCAAAGCGCGAGCAGGATTCGTGCCTTGTGGGGATTGATGTCGCTGCCCGCGATGATCCCGATCTTTTTGTGATAAGCGCTATCTACCACGAGCCCCGCCCCCGTGCGAGAAGATTGGACGACAATCACGCCGGCCTCGACCAGCTTACTCAGGGCCAGCGTCTCTGCGGGCGTTGCCATGCCTGGACCGAAGCCTGCTGAAACAATGCCGCGCGCTCCCGCGGCCGCGAACGCTAAGGCGGCACTTCCGTCCGCTCCAACGTGACTGTAGGTAATGTCAACACGCGGCAAGGCTCGAAGAAGCTCGTGCGAAAAGCCTCGGTTCCGGTTGGAGCTTTCCTCAGTACGTGACATCCGTACTTCCGATCCGTCGATGTAACCGAGTGGGCCTGTCCACGGAGACTGGAAGGCACCAAGACGTAGCGTGTGGGTCTTTGTCACCGCCCTTGGTGAATGAATTTCGTCGTTCAAGACGACAAGCACCTCTGGATGAAGATCAGGCGACGAAGCAGCGCGGACCGCCGCGGCGAGATTTGCATGTGCATCGGTCGATATGCCAGTGAGTGGTCGCATAGATCCCGTTAGGATCACCGGTACTCTCAGTTTGAGCACCAGAGACAAAACCCAGGCTGTCTCCTCCAAACTCGCAGTCCCATGCCCGATCACAATGCCCGACAAATCCGGGTCCTCAGCAAGCCTCAAACAGATCTCGGCGAGGTCGGCCCAGTCGTTATAAGTCAGCGCCGTACTGTCGATCTGTCTGAAGTTGACGAGAACGATTTCGGCGATCTTCCCTTGAATGCCGACGCTCTCTATCAGGGAGGCCGCATCAACGCGCTCATCGTCGGCGTTGTAATCCATAAGATCGAACTGATCTTTCCCGATTGAAGCAATCGTTCCACCGGTTCCTATGAAGGCAACTTTTGGCAGCATTTCTGTTCCAATCTCGCTGAACGACTGTCGGGGTATAGAGGCCTCTACACGGTTGCGGCAAGCAGACCGGAAAAGTATGAGAGAAATTGATGTTAATAGGGCTCAGGGGCATACCCGGCAGTTGTTCCGGATGACGATCGCCACGGCGCCGTGTTGACCTGATGGCTTGAATGGGCTCAGGCTGCGGGCATGGGTGCAAAGACAGTGTTCTCGTGAAACATGCGCGGAAGTTTAGTCTCTCAGTTTCATCGGTGCGTAGACGAGCAAACCTGCGATGACGTCAGATGGTGACGTGACGGGGCTATTTTATTGAAAAATCCTGCCCCAAGGCTTCCCTGAAGCTTTGGCTTTCTTGGAAGCGTGCGATGAACCTCAGGCAGATTGAAATTTTCCGGGTTGTTATGACGAATGGTACTACGGCACGTGCGGCTGAAATATTACACGTCTCCCAGCCTGCGGTGAGCAAAATGATCATGGAACTCGAACGGTCTCTCGGCTTCGATCTGTTCAGCCGTGTTAAAGGAAGGCTGCATCCGACTCCCGAGGGGCAGCTGTTTTACCGTGAGGTAGAGCATGCTTATCTTGGCCTCAGTCATCTGCGTGGCGCGGCGGCCAGAATTCGCGATTTTGGATCTGGTGAATTGAGAATTGCCTGCCTTTCGGCGCTTTCGACGAATGTGCTGCCGCGCGCGTTGAATGTATTCATGTCCCGCAACCCGAATGTAGCTATTACATTTCAGGCGCGGATGTCATCGACCGTCAGGGATCTCGTGGCATCTGGCCAATTTGATCTCGGCATTGTCGCTGATGAAATAGACCAGACCGGTGTCGAGGTTACGGCGTTCGCTCAATTTCGTGTGGCCGTTGCCGTTCCTGTTGGTCATCCGCTGGAAATGCTCGAAACGATCCGCCCACAGGACCTGGATGGCATCCCCTTTATCGCTTTAGCTCCTGAAGATACGACGCGAGGCGAAGCCGAAACTGTTTTCCAGAGCCTCGGCGTAAAGGTGAGAGTGGTGATGGAAACGCCGTATTCAACAACGATCTGTGCGATGGTCGCGGCGGGAATTGGCGTCGGACTTGTCGATCCACTGACCGCCGAACCCTTTATCGGGCGTGGCCTGACATTGAGACCATTCGAAACAGGGTTGTATTTCCGGACTCTGTTAATCACCCCACCCAACCGGATAGCGTCACGGCACCTGCAGGAATTTATCGACGATTTGAGGCAGGCAATCTGAGCTATTCCGGCGGGTAATGTACGAGGTTCGTTTCTGGCATGTTATAAGAGGCCGGAAACGATCCATACGCGTCCGCGTGACGTCAGGCGACAGCGCGTTCAACGTGAGGAGCTTTGATCCGGCCCCTTATGTTATTCTGGACGCCGCCAAAGAACGGGGAACCAGTCTTCCCTCAGCCGATCGCCGTTTTTCATGCCGTGACCCGGAAAAGGCGGTGACGTTCGCCCCGGCCGCTCGATATATCTAACGTCATCGCCGACCAGGCGGAGCGAAAACGCCCGACGTCGTGTGGCGCTTTGATTGCCGCGCGCCCCATGTAAAACGTAGTAGTTGAAGGCGACGGCATCACCCGGCTCCATTTCCCATTCGCGAACCGGCATTCCCTCGGCGTCTGGGTCCGGTACGGGCATGTAGAGATCATCGTCGGGATAAAAGTTCTCCTCCGACAACCACCGCGTCGGTAGGACCGGTTTATCCCAAAGGTGCGAGCCGGCGACACATCGCAGTGAGGCTTCACGCACAGGGTCAAGCGGCGACCAGAAACTTATAGTCTGTTTTCCGTCCACGAAGTAATAGGGACCATCCTGGTGCCAGGGCGTCGGCCTGGACGTGCCGGGCTCCTTGACCAGAACGTGGTCATGAAACAATTGCACTGCTTCAGAAGACATGAGGTCCGCGGCTACCTCGGCCGCTGGTGATTGGCGGATGACGTCACGGAACTCGTCAATGCGTTCCCAGTTGCAGTAGTCGTCGAAGAACCGGCCGCTATCTCCCGTTTTCAGGTTTTCTGCGGCGTATGGACCCGGGTGAGCCATGTTGACTTCAACGCCTCGTCTCAGGGTCTCCACATGATCGCTGAACAGCCCCTTTATCAAAACCACGCCTTCAGTCTGGAATGTCTTGATCTGATCCGGGGTTGCGAATGAATTTTTCATTGGTTTCTTTTGCCTCCGTTGCAAGTTGCATGGTGGCGGATGATCTAGTTAATTTCTAATAATGTCTTTGGAAGAAGGTCATAATCTGATGTTGCATGTTTCATTGCGTCAGCTCGAATACATCGTCGCTATCGGCAAAGCCGGGAGTATGTCAGCGGCCTCGCATCAGTTGAGTGTGTCTCAACCCGCGCTATCGGTGGCAATCACGCACATTGAGAACCGCGTGGGTTTCCCGCTATTCATTCGCCGAAAGGGAGTGGCGATTACCCCGACCGCGTTCGGACGGATTTTTTTAAAAGACGCTGAGGATCTCATTGCTGATGCCGATCGGTTGGAGCAGCCCGGCGCAATGTCGCGACGAAGACAGGCACGCGTGAGAATAGGAATCCTTGAGGAACTCGCACCTGCATGGTTTGCTCCTGTCATTGTGAAGCTCAGAGAAACCTGTCCTGACACAGAGTTCCAGGTGCTTGCGATGTCGTTTGAAACGCTCACGAGCGCACTGCTGTCGGGGCAGATTGATCTTGGATTGACCTATGACCTTGGCCTTGACGCCAGTTTCCAGCGTGATCTGCTGGTCCACGTGGCTCCCTGGATTTGGATCTCGCCCGAGGACGAACTAGCGTTGCGTGAGACCATTTCTCTGGCCGAAATTGCCGATCGCCCTTTAATCTTGTCCGATCAGGCTTTGTCTGTGCGTCACATGCTCGGTCTATTCCGGACAATTGGTTTAACTCCCACGGTCAAACACCGAGCGGCATCCATTGAGTTGCTTCGTAGTCTCTCTGCAAATGGCGAGGGGATCGGGATTAGTTATACCAACCCTCCGGGATCGACGACCTATGATGGCAGGCAGGTCGTGCGGGTCCAGATCACCGATGCGTATGCCATCGAGCCGGTTGTCCTTGCTTATACCGGCCTTCAGCCGGAGCCACTAGGGCTGGTGCGTGCCACAATTTCGACGTTTGCTCAAACCCGTTCAGATGGGGTGGCAGCGGCATTGGCTTGTAATCGGTGAACAGGTTCACGATCGGCTGACATCCAACGCTTAGGAAGGCGTGGTACCTCACACCATTTGTGCTTGAATGCTAGATGGGCCGGCGACGACCCAAACTGAACACTAAAACCTATAACCTGTACGAATAGACAGCCCGATTCTTACTATTGGACGCAGATATGCGTGGGTCTCATATTGCCCGTGTCGGAAAGCAGATGCCGGTCCTCCCAAGATGTCTGCTCGTCCGCCGCAACAACAATATGGGGAACATCAATGTTCAAAACGACCAGTCGCCTCCCAATGATTGCAGTGCTTGCCGTATTCGCCCCGGGCGGCGACAGCTTTGCCCAGAGTTTCGACACGTCCGCGATCAAGGTCGAGGAAGCTCTCGCTGCCCGCCTACCCGAAAAGATCAAATCGGCCGGCGTTCTTACGATTGGTTCCGACACGTCCTACGCGCCATGGGAATTTCTCAGTGAAAAGGATGGGCAAACGCCTGAAGGAATTGACGTGGACATCGCAAACGCCATTGGCAAGAAGCTCGGTGTGAAAATCGATTTCCAGACGGCTGCATTTGAAGCGATTCTTCCGGCCTTGGGCACCAAGTTCGATATCGGGGTCTCGGCATTTTCCATTACGAACGAGCGTATGAAGGCAGTCAATTTTGTCAGCTACGCCGATACCGGGAGCCTGTGGGCTGTCAAGGCTGGCAATCCGACGAAGTTCGACCCGACGAATCTCTGCGGTCGAAAGATCGCTATTCAATCCGGCACCTACTTCGAACGCTCGATCAACCAGGAGAATGATCAGTGCAAAGCCGGAGGTAAGGCAGAAATTGAAATTCTTCCGTTTTCGAAGCAGCCCGAAACGCTGACACGTGTGGCTGCCGGCGGCGCGGATGCGACGGTCTCCGGTGAGGCCGGAATCGGCTACGCCGCCAAACAGTCGAGAGGTCAGCTTGAAACGCTGAAGTCCACGTCCGGACCGCTGAGCAAACACGGCCCGAATGGTATCGCTGTCGCCAAACCGGATATGGCTCTCACCCAGCTTATTGCAGATACGATCAACTCCCTGATCGCTGACGGGACGTACAAGTCGCTTCTCGATACGTGGGGCATCGGTTCGGTTATCATCGACAAGGCCCTGGTCAACCCCGAAGTCAAGATCTGACCATGGCTTCCAACATCGAGAACATGGGGGTCGGCCTGACGCCGGCCTCCCTTAACAAACCGGGAATAACACGCAACGTCGTGGTCCCTCGACGCCATCCGGGTCGCTGGCTGGCCATCGCCATCCTGGCGATCATCGCTCTCCAGATAGGCCAGGCAGTCTCCGCCAATCCCAACTTCCATTGGGACGTCTACCTCACATATCTGTTTTCGCCGCAGGTCGTCCGGGGCGTTGGCTGGACACTTCTACTAACGGTCATTGCGATGACGGTAGCAATCGTGGTCGCCGGGTTGCTCGTGGTCATGCGTGACAGTGAAAATCCTGTTCTGCGCGGGCTTGCCTACTCCTGGGTGTGGTTTTTCCGCGGGACGCCGATCTATACGCAGTTGCTTTTCTGGGGCCTCTTCGCTGTTCTTTTTCCCAACCTCAGCCTGGCAATCCCGTTCGGTCCCGACATCATCAGCATCGAGACGAAATACATCGTTACACCGGCAGTGGCTGCTATCCTCGGACTTGGGTTCAATGAATCCGCCTACCTGACAGAAATATTCCGCGCCGGGTTTAACTCCATCGATCCGGGGCAGGCCGAGGCTGCACAAGCACTTGGGATGAAGCCGCCAAAGATCTGGTGGCGGATTCTCATGCCGCAGGCAATGCGCGTGATCATCCCGCCAACCGGGAATGAAACCATCGGCATGCTCAAGATGACGTCTCTTGTTCTGGCAATTCCATTCACACTTGATCTGACCTTCGCGACCAACGCGATTTCAAATCGGCTTTATCTCCCGATCCCGCTGCTGCTCGTGGCCGGAACCTGGTATCTCGCCATTACCAGCTTGCTGATGGTCGGTCAGCATTTCCTCGAACGCCATTTCGGTAAGGGCGTTTCCGTTCATCCAGCCCGGGTGGAGTAGGCCATGAACGCAAACATACCCGAATTCTGCGTCGAAATGCAGAATATTCACAAATTCTATGGCCCGGTACATGCGCTCAAGGGCGTCGATCTTCGCGTGAAGCGAGGCGAAGTCTGTGTTGCGATCGGACCGTCAGGATCTGGCAAATCGACATTACTCCGATGCATCAACCAGCTGGAGAATATCTCTGCGGGCCGGGTGTTCCTGAAAGGCGAATTGCAAGGCTTTGTCGAGCGAGATGGTCGGTTCCATCCTCTGTCACTGAGCCAGATCGCCGCACAGCGACGGCTGACCGGAATGGTATTCCAACGGTTCCAATTGTTTCCACATATGACTGCCCTCGAAAATGTCATGGAAGGTCCTTCGCACGTCAAAGGTTGGCCAAAAGAGCAAGCTCGGTCCAAGGCCAATGAGCTTATGAAACGTGTTGGGCTGGACGGTTTCGGCAACCGTTATCCTGCGCAGCTTTCGGGCGGCCAGCAACAGCGTGTCGCGATAGCCCGTGCATTGGCGATGGAACCGGAGGTCATGCTGTTCGACGAACCGACATCGGCGCTCGATCCCGAACTTGTCGGCGAGGTCCTTGATGTCATCAAGGATCTGGCACGAAGCGGTATCACGATGGTGGTCGTAACGCACGAGATCGGATTCGCTCGGGAGGTTGGCAATCACCTGGTCTTCATGGATCAGGGCCAGATCGTTGAAGAAGGGCACCCTCGCACCATGCTCGCCAGCCCGAAGAACCCGCGTACCGCGGCGTTTCTGTCCAAGGTGCTGTGAGCGGGGGTGAGCATGGTCAGATACAGCTCCTTTCATCTCTCAGCACGACCTCTGGATGAACCCTGCAAGAATTCGACACCGAAGGCGATTGCTTGTGCTCAACTGCGAGCGGAGGGGGCCCTTCGCTCGAGAACACACGAGGACACACAAGGGATCTCAAGCAAATACATCGAAAGCGCACCGGGCGCTTCGAGGGGTCAACGATCCAGATCACTTTCTCCATACTCGGTAACTCCCGAGAATAGCACAGCGCAGGTTCAGTCGCTTTGGCATTGATTGCTTCAGCAGATCGAAGCCGTTTTAGAAAGGTTCGCTCATGAACGATCTCACACAATGTGTCCTTACACCTGAGGTCACGAATGAAGGATTTTCGCCGCTCGGCGTCGGCGTGCACCGCGCCTCGACAATCGTGTTCAAAGACGCAGCCGCCTACGCCTCGCGAGGCGATCGCGGCCATGAAGGTTATTCTTATGGTCTGTACGGAACGCCGACGACACGCACCCTCGAAGCCAAGCTGACTAGCCTTGAAGGCGGTGCCTGGAGTTTTCTCACGCCTTCGGGCCAGGCTGCGAACGCGCTTGCAGTGCTACCATTCCTAGCAACCGGTGATCATATCCTGATTGCCGATACGGCCTATCCACCGATGCGGGATCTGGCAGAAACAGACTTGCGCCGTCTCGGTGTCGAGGTCGAGTTTTTCGATCCCCGGTCGCCTGAGGACGTTGCGTCGAGGATGCAGAAATCAACGAAGATCGTCTGGTGCGAAAGTCCGGGTTCGACGACGATGGAAATCGTCGATCTGCCGAAGATTGCGGCCATAGCTCATGGGCACGGAGCGTTGGTGGGCGTCGATAACACATGGGCGACACCATTGAACTTCAAGCCGCTTGAGCACGGTGCTGACATCGTAACCGAAGCGCTAACCAAGTTCGTATCGGGTCACTCCGACGTGCTGATGGGATCGATCACCATCAAGGACGCCGCGCTCATTAAGCCGATCCGGTCGTTGATTGGCAGGATGGGCATCGGCGTCTCTCCGGACGATGCATCACTGGTATTACGCGGGTTCGAAACGCTCGGTGTGCGTCTGCGGCACTCTGAACGAGTTGCCCTGCAGTTCGCCGCCAAGATCGCGGATCATCCGGCAGTCGAGCAGGTCCTTCATCCCGCGCTCGAGAGCTTTCCTGGTCATGCGCTTTGGAAGCGGGATTTCCTGGGGTCAAGCGGAGTGTTCAGCATCGTCTTCAAGTCAGAGGCTGCGGCCCATGTGGCGGCCGCTCTTGACACGTTGAAGGTCTTTGCGATTGGCGCATCCTGGGGCGGGACCAGGAGCCTTGCAGCTCCGATGTCCATCGACGCATTTCGGACAGCGACATCCTGGTCGGGACCCGATGTCATTCTAAGGCTGAGTATCGGCCTTGAGGACGAAAACGAATTGTGGGCCGATATAGACGGAATGCTCGCAGCGCTCGACGCCCGGATAAAATCGTCGTCAAGCAAAAGCCGGAGATCGGCTTCGAGCCGTGGCTGATTGGTCTTCCGCCGCGTTCTCGCTGGTAGATAAATAAGGAAACAGAGACGTGCCCAACAGAGATGACGTATTCGATGATATCGACCTGAACTTCGATGTCACCGTGGCCAAACTGCTTGAGCTGATCACCATACCGTCGATATCGAGCGAGCCTTCGGGCGAAGCCGGAATCGCCCGCGCGGCTGAATGGTTGAAGCAGGAACTGGATACGAACGGGCTTCCGGCGCAGATCGTTGCGACCAAGGGACATCCAGTCGTGTTGGCACGATCGGCAGTTGTCGCGGGTGCAAAGCGCCCCAGCCTGTTGTTCTATGGGCATTATGATGTGCAGCCGGTGGGGGATCTCGCCCAATGGACACATGCGCCGTTTGCGCCTCGGGTGATCGAGGAAGATGGTCTGCATCGTCTCTACGGGCGTGGTTCTTCCGACAGCAAAAGCCAGCTCTGGACATTTATCGAGGCCTTGCGGGCTTGGAAATCGGTTTACGGCGAGTTTCCGGCCGATGTCATTATCCTTCTGGAAGGAGAGGAAGAATGCGGATCGCCCAGTCTGCCCTATTTCATCGAACGTCATCGGAGCGAGCTTGCGTGCGACGTCGCTTTCATATGTGACGCCGAGATGTGGTCATCGACGCAACCGGCGATCACTACTCAGCTCAAGGGACTGCTGCACGAACGTGTAAAAATTTTTGTCCCCAATCCCGACCTTCATTCGGGGCACTACGGGGCGGTTGCCGCAAATCCGATCCGGATCCTGAGCACGATCCTTGCCGGGCTCCACGACGCAAAAGGCAAGGTAGCGATCGAGGGCTTCTATGACGGCGTCCGAGACATCCCGGAGAACGTTCGGCAACTATGGGGCGAGCTAGCAAAAGAACGAAGCCTCATCGGTGACGTCGACCTCACAGGAGGCGTCACGGAGGAGGGGTATTCATCGTTGGAAGCGATGTGGGGCAGACCAGCCCTCGACATCAACGGGATTACCGGCGGGAACCAGGGGCCTGGCGAACGTTCGGTCCTACCCGGATCCGCCACTGCCCGTCTGTCCTTCAGACTTGTTGCCGGCCAGGAGCCAGAAACCATCAGGAACCGGTTCCGCAGCCATGTCGAGGCTCGTCTGCCTGCAGGATGCAAAGTGGAGTTCGAAGGTGTTGGTGGAAGCTCCGCGGTGGTGCTGTCACAGGAGAGCAGGTTTTTGACGGCTTCGTCGCGCGGCCTGCTGGCGGAGTGGGGGACGCCCGCCGTGCTTCGCGGGACAGGTGGCGCCATTCCGCTTGTGGAGCAGTTCAGCCGCGGGCTGGGCGCTGAATGTGTGGTCATCGGGTTTATCTTGCCGGGCGATGCCATCCACGCACCGGACGAACGCTATGATACTGAACGGCTGCGAAAGGGAGCTCGTAGTTGGGTGAGGATCTTTGAAGAGATCCAACAGGACGCCGGTAACTGACCGTGGAGGATGTGCACATCTTATCGGGCCGACTGGAAGAGGATGCGCTCGGCGTGCGGGTCATCCCGGACGATGTCGCCTTTGGGATTCAAACGATGCGAGCGGTCGAGAACTTCTCGATCTCCGGCCGGACCATCGCCGATATCGAGGGCTTTGTGCCGGCAATCATCTTGATCAAACACGCAGCCGCCGAAGCCAATCGTCGGGCCGGTGAGCTTGATCCGGCTATCGCGCAGGCCATTGTCACTGCAGCCTCTGAACAACGGGTTGATGTAACAGCCGAGAACTATCCGGTCGATATCTATCACGGTGGCGGCGGCACGGCTACCAATATGAATGTCAATGAAGTGTTGGCGAACCGCGCCAGTGAAATCTTGGCGGGCAGAAAAGGGTCGGATCCGGTTCATCCCAACACCCACGTGAATATGTCACAATCCACCAACGACGTCATTCCCTCGGCAATGAAGATGGCCATCGGCAATGAGCTCGGATTGCTCCGGTCAGCGCTGGATCTTCTTGTCGATGCCTTGAAGGAGAAGGAAAGTGTCTTCGCCGGCACCGTGAAGTTGGCACGGACTTGTCTGCAGGACGCTCTGCCCATCACCTTTGGCCAACAGTTTTCGGGCTATCGCTCTGCGCTGGAACGGCAGTCGCGCGATCTGGAATTATTGGAAGATACGTGCCTCGCTTTGCCGCTAGGCGCCACGGCGGTAGGTACGGCCTTCGGTGCGTCTGCCGACTATCGCCTGTTTGTCTTCGAAGAGCTTCGAGCGCTGACTGGCAAGAATTATCACGTCGAGAAGAACCTGTTCGACGCGCTGCAGAATGCTGATCATTGGATACGGGTCTCCGGAAGTCTCAAGGCGATCGCAGTCACCCTTTCAAAGTTGTCGTCCGATCTCAGATTGATGTCCTCGGGTCCGCGTGCCGGGTTTGGCGAGATCCGCTTGCCTGCAATGCAGCCCGGCTCGTCGATCATGCCGGGCAAGGTCAATCCGGTCATGCCGGAAATGATGATGCAGGTCGCCTTCCGGGTGATCGGGAACGATGCGACGGTCACCCGCGCAGCTGAAGGCGAGTTGGATCTCAACGTGTGGGAATCAATCATCCTTGAGGCTTTGAGCGAGACCATCCGGCTCATGCGGCGGGCCATCCCGCTTTTTGTCTCCGGCTGCGTCGCCGGGATCGAGGTGAATGCCGACCGCGGCCATGCCGACGCTTCAGGCTCACTCGCCCTCTCGACTGCCCTTGCTGCAATTTACGGCTACCCGGCCGCCTCCGCTGTGGCCAAGCACGCAGAAGCTCGAGGCATTCCGGTATCGCTCGCCGCTGTCGAATGCGGGCTGATGAGCCAGACAGATGCCGAAAGCCTTTTCGTCGATGTTTCAGTGTTCGCGGACGCGGAACGGTCAGAGCACGTAATTGCGGAATTCAGGGAAGCGGCTGCACATCCTGCGGTGTCGCAAGGGTGAAAGCGCTCGTCTCTCCCGCTTTTCTGCGGCTGTGGATCGGTAACACGGCCTCTGGCCTTGCGACCTGGGCCTTGCCATTCGTTCTGGGGTTCGCTGTGGTTGATGGCCGCCTGACCGCCACCGATCTCGGCATCGCTCTTGCCGCCCGCACGATCGGATTTCTGGCCGCTGTACCGATTGCAGGCGTGCTGTCCGATCGGCACGGGCCAAGGCCGATTATCCTCGCATCAGGACTTGTCGCTGCAGTGGCCACGCCATTCATCGTTGCAGGACTCTCCGGACCAGATGCGTGGGCATCATGGTTGCTCCGCGCAGGTGCTTTTGCCGCGGGTATGGGCCAAGGTGCTTGCAGACCCGCCTATCAGGCAATCATCCCTAAACTCGTATGCGATGATCTGTTGCAACCAGCCAATGCTGCGATGAGCATTTCTGTCCGCGTCACGAGCATTATCGGTCCGGCCGTCTTCAGCCTGGTGGCGCTTAGCGCGGGAACGAGGGCGGCGCTTTTTGCGATCGGACTTCTCTGGCTCGCCAGCGCGCTTGTTCCCCAGCGAATAATGGTGACTGACAAGACCAGGATTGCTCGACGAAAGTCGACACTCTTTGAGATCTGCCGCGAGTTTGCAGAGGGTGCGCGAGAGGCACGCCGCCACCCATGGTTTGTGGCCGGGCTCGCCGCCCTCACTGTCACCATAGCGACCGGTTACTCTGTTACTTCGGTTCTGCTGCCTGAGATAAGTCAGGATTCCTATGGTGGTGCCACCCTTTTGACGGCTACTGCCACTGCCTACATGGCAGGTGCGCTTGTCGGCGCACTGCTCCTCACAGGTTGGAGGCCAGCCGATAGAGGATGGGTGGCGCTTGCCGGCCTTTGCCTTTATGGGCTTGTCCCGTTCAGCCTACTCCTTGCAGACAATATGGTGTTGCCGATTGCGGCGTATTTCGTCGCTGGCATTGGCATTGAGATTTTCAACGTCCCCTGGTTTACGTCGATCCAGAACGAGATACCGAAAGACYGGTTGTCGCGGGTCTCGTCGCTCGATTTCCTGTTTTCCTATGGACTGGCGCCAGCAGGTCTGGCGATTATGACGCCCCTGGCAAACGTAATGGGCCGGGATTGGGTTTTGATGGGGACAGGCGCAGTGTGTCTACTCACTCCAGCCGCTGCGATGCTGGTGCCGACGGTACGCCGTTTTTCCGGCCCGGCAAGCTTGTCATAACTCGGCGCCAGTGGAAACCGGGGCGCCACAGTGATGACAGGGATCAGAAGCGCTGTGATACCGTCAAATAGATCGAACGCCGCTTGATCTCGCGGCGTTGCCAGCCGCCATCCGCGAACTCGGTGAGACGACGAGCCTCACGACTGCTGCATTGACGGCCTTGGTCGTCCATATTTCTCGCACCTTCCGTTCCGAGCGCGAAAGATCTTAGAGAGTGAGCGCGCCTTCCGAGAACCGTTATCTGATCACACACGTCAGCTTCGCCTCTAAGCAAAAGTGACCTCGTTGGCGCATTCGGCCGCGTGCGCTATCGAGCGCTTTTACCCATATGATAAAAGGGCCATCGCAGCTGAGACATGGGCGCTTCCAGCGCGGCTCATCATTTTGCCGACCGCCCGGCTCCGCTTACTTCAGACGTCGCGATAGCTGTTGCGCCGATGAACGCGCCCTCACTGAGACGAATGTCCCCACTCCTGGAACCGCATCGATTACTCCGAGCCTTGACAATTCTTGCCTAGCGCGATCAGCCGTCATCTTGCTGACGCCAAACCGGGACATCAGCTCGGCCTCTGAAGGCAGGCGGTCACCGGGTGCCCAGAACCCTTTGTTGATTTGATTCAGCATCTCATCGCAAATTTTCCGATACCCGGTCGGCGAGTTCCTTTTGTTTTCATCCATTTGATATTCTTCCTCCGACACAGCTGATCTGTGCTTGATGGCTCATCATATCTCGGAGTCTTGCGCCGGGCTCATAACTTGAGATTATGAAGTTATGCGCAGCCAGCTGGGGATGGTCACTTCGGACGCATAAACGTTGGGTCCAGGCTGTTGGCGCTAAATGATCTAAGATAGGCGATTTTCGGCAGGGGCCGCCACGGCAACGCGGAAAACAAAAGCTCGCGTCGCACGCTGATGCGCAAGGACTGGACTCACCTGGACCTGAACCAGCTTGTGAGTCTATCCGGCCAAGCGATATGGGGAGCCGAGGCTGGCGTATTCCATTGCTGTTCCATTATAGAGAAACGGCGTCCGCTCGCGAGAGTTAACTGTGAATGAAGGCGACGAACGAATGAACGCCTTGGCTATCGCGTGAGTTTCGTACAACTCGCTTAAACGTCTGCAGAGCGCGCAGCGTCCCGGCATGAAATTCTCCAATTTAATTGTTTGCGGTGGGCGCGACCCTTCCGATGCGCGCCAACATAATGAAGGCATCGATCCGGCGTCATCCCAGGGAGCGGGCCGCCAGCACCGCAAGAAAGATCAAGACCAGTGCGACGATAGCAAACCGACCGCCGGCGGATGCCTCGATGCCAAGGATCTTAATCTTCAGGAAATCAACGGGATCTTTCATGGCGCACCTCTCAGCAAAAGACATCGAGGGGTGCTGCCTGCTGCCGCATATTGCCAGGATTGACTTCGAAGGCAAGCAGGATCACCTGAGGAGAACTGGTCACGTGTCTTTGAAACGACTTTGAAATGTCGTTGAGAGTCTTCAAGAACTCAGCGCGATATCACAATTTCGTGATCTGGGAGGCGGCCGGCGGTTACCTGCTTATGGTTGCATTCCCGGCCCGAAATTTTGGGAAGCAAGAATAGAACACGGGAAAAAAGCTGTCTCGCAGGTCGCTCTATCTCGCCGCCGCTACGTTCATGCGCGACCGCGACAAGCGTCTTCGAGCGCGTGCAGCCCAACTCGAAGAACTCGTACTCCCTTGGCATCAGCCTTTCTGAAAATGCCTATGATGCCCTCAACAGCGGCTTCCACCAAGAATTGATCAAAATGGTCCGGCAACTCAACGATTCGCCTAACCACAACAGCATTACTGCCACCCACCATCACAATTCCACTTCGCCAAGACTTTGATCGCCCAATACTACACTGATGGTATCACTTGGTGATGATCGCAATGCCGCGATCCTTGAAACCGATCTCGACCTCGGTTGCGGCTGCTAGCGGGTTTTCGACGGCGGGGTCAACCACAAAGAGCGTGCCGATCTTCGTCTTGACTTCATACTCCACATGGTCTCCGAGATAGGCCGAATGCGTGATTTGTCCGCCGAACGAACCGCCGTTCTTCGGCGCCAAAGTAATGGCGTTCGGACGAACCGCGAGCTGCGCCGGGCCGGGACGGACATTGCGGCCGGGAACCCGATGCACGAGCCCCTCAACGTCGATCGTGGCACTTTCGCCTTCGACGCCAACCACCTCGCAAGACAGCACGTTGGCCTCGCCCATGAAGTCGGCAATGAAGGCGGAACTCGGCTGATCATAGAGGTCGCGCGGCGCCCCCTGCTGGGCGACTTCCCCGTCCTTCATGACGATGATTTGGTCGGACACGGCGAGCGCCTCGTCTTGGTCGTGCGTCACATAGACAGCGGTAAAGCCGAGCCGCTGCTGCAACTCGCGGATTTCGGTCCTGACTCGGCGGCGAAGGCGCGCGTCGAGATTCGAAAGCGGCTCGTCGAGCAGCAACACCTGCGGCTCGAGCACCAGCGCACGGGCAACAGCGACACGTTGCTGCTGGCCACCCGAAAGTTCAGCGGGCAACCGCTGGCCCATGCCGCCCAGGCCGACGAGCGTCAGTCCTTCCTCGGCGCGGTCGCGTGCTTCCTTGCGTTTCAGGCCCGACGATTCGAGGCCATAGGCGACGTTATCGAGTGCCGTCATGTGCGGGAAGAGCGCGTAGGACTGGAAGACCATCGAGACGTCACGTTCATTTGCCGGCAGCATCGTCACGTCCTTGCCGCCGATCAGGATCCGGCCGGAGGTTGGATGTTCGAGGCCGGCCAGCATGCGCAGTGTCGTCGTCTTGCCGCAGCCCGAAGGGCCGAGAAGCGTCACCAGCGTGCCCGGCTCGATCGTCATCGACAGGTCAGGGATGGCGGTGAAGGCGCCGAAGGTCTTGCGGACGTTCTGGAAGACGACGGAACCGGCTTTGGTGCTGATCATGCGGTTTTCTCCTTGCCGAGCGGTGCGGAAGCGGTGGCGGTTGGCGCTGCGATTGCGATGCGGTTTTCACGCCGCAGCCGCCGCTCTCCGACGAGGAACTGGAAGCCCGTGATAACGGCGACCATGACGACGATCAGCGTCGAGGAATAGGCGATCGCCACGCCGTATTCGCCGTTCTCGACGAGGCCGACAATATAGGATGTCGCCATGTTGTATTGGGCGCTGACGAGGAAGACGACGGCGCTGATCGAGGTGATGGCGCGCACAAAGGAATAGACCAGCGCGGCGGTAATCGCCGGCCGCAGCAGCGGCAGGATGACCTTGCGGATCGTCCGGAAGCTGTCGGCGCGCAGTGTCAGCGAGGCCTCGTCGAGGCTCTTGTCGAGCTGGCTCATCGCCGCGACACCACCACGCACGCCGACCGGCATGTTGCGGAAGACGAAGCAGGCGATGAGGATGACGGCGGTGCCGGTCATTTCCAGCGGCGGCAGGTTGAAGGCCATGATGTAGCTTATGCCGATGACCGTTCCCGGGATCGCAAAACTCATCATCAGCGCGAATTCGAACAGATTGCGCCCCGCAAACTTCTGGCGAACTATGAGATAGGCCGTCAGCAGGCCGACAGCGGCCGTGAGCGGGGCGGAGATCAGTGCGATCTCCATCGTCGTCCAGAACGAATTCCAGGCGACCCCCGTCCACGCCAGGCCGCCATCATCACGGAAACCGATCGAGAACGCACGGATGTAGTGTTCTGTTGTGAGCGTGTTGTCGAGGCCCCAGGTCCGCACGAAACCACCGAACAGGATCATCGCATAGACGATGATGGTAAAGATCATCCAGGGGACGACGATCGCATGCACAGCAATCGAAAGGACGCGTGGCAGTGCGATATGCTGACCGGAATCGCCCTTGCCGGTGACGGTGGCGAAGTTCTTGCCGGA
Organism: Rhizobium sp. P1_E6; assembly: GCF_056405875.1. Lineage (NCBI taxonomy): Bacteria > Pseudomonadati > Pseudomonadota > Alphaproteobacteria > Hyphomicrobiales > Rhizobiaceae > Rhizobium > Rhizobium sp. P1_E6. The sequence continues at coordinate 22,054 of NZ_JBFUBG010000073.1, forward strand.
CAGCCAGAAACGCTGCGCCAGGAAGGCTGAAAGCGTGAAGCAGAGCAGGATCATGGCGAGCACCGCGGCGCGCGACGGATCGTTTTGCGAGCCGACCACAGCGAAGAAGATTTCCGTCGACAGCACGCCATGGCTGCCGCCGAGTACCAGAGGATTGCCGAAATCAGCCATGCTTTCGATGAAACCGATCAGGAAGGCGTTGGCCAGGCCGGGTTTCATCAGTGGTAGCGAAACCCTCCAGAAGGTGCGCCAGCGGTCGGCGCGCAGCGTCTGCGACGCCTCTTCCATGGATGGACTGACGCCTTCGACGACGCCGATGAGAACGAGGAAGGAGATTGGTGTGAACGAGAGCACCTGGGCAATCCAGATGCCGGTCAGGCCATAGAGCCATCGACCGGGCTCCACGCCAAGCAGAGACGACACGAGCTGAGTGGCGACACCGGACCGGCCAAAGAGCAATGTGAGCGCCAGCCCGACGACGAAGGGCGGGGTGATGATCGGCAGGATTGTCAGGAGACGGAGGCCCTTCTTGAAGGGGAATCGTGTGCGCGTAGCGACCAGGGCAAAGCAGAGACCGAGCGTCGTCGAGCCGGCCGCCGTCATGATCGCCAGCCAGAGCGTGCGCCAGGCAACACCGCAGCGTTCTCCACCGACGATGCAGCCGAGACTCCAGACCGACGAATCCTGAATATTCGTCAGGAAGCCATCCGGATTGAAAGAACCGTCGAAATCCTGGAAAGCGCCGACGAACATGCTGCCGATCGGATAGAAGACGAAGACAGTGACGAGGAAGACCAGCATGGCGATCGCGCTGACGACGAACGCATCGCCCTTCATCACGCCACGTTCGGCCAAGCCAAAGGAAAAGATCAAGACGAAGACGAGGCCGACGACGACGGCGCCCGCGCCCATCGACGGCTGCCCGTCAGAAAGCGTCCCGAACAGCGTTTCGCTGATCGTCCAGTTCCAACCGGAAAAGCCGATAGCCAGCCCTTGCAGGGCCAGAAAGCCAAGACCGAGGCCACCCGCCCAGGCGAGCAACGCGCTGCGGCGATCAGGATCGCGAAGGAAGCGCGCGACGCCGCCAAGCAGAACGCAAAAGGCGGCGATCGCGAGCCACCATCGGCCATGAGAGACGATCTGCAGGATTCCAGGCGCCGTGGAGGGATCGTCCGGGAAATCAGATAGCCAGGCGAGGCCGAAGAAGCCGCCTTCGATCCGATACCACGGGAGCAGTATCAGGGCGGCGACAGCAAAGACGAGAGCGATATCCAGTCTGCGATTGTGGTTCTTCATCGGGTCGCTCCCGCTTGAGCAGCAACATACATCTGGCCGGCGGCTTCCGCAGCCGGCCATTGGATTTGGATGGAGGTCAGTTGGCGTTCGCGCCGATTTCCTTGTCCCAGCGCGACAGAAGCGCCTTGCGCTTGTCAGGATCGCCGTAGGTCTTGAAGTCGTAGTCGATCAGCTTGATATCCTCGAACTTTGGCGATTCCTTCGGGACGTCGGCCGATTTGTTCGACGGCAGCTGGAAGGACTTGGCGTCCTTCATATGCGACTGCACTTCGGCCGTCAGCGCCCAGTCATACCACTTTTTGGCGTTCTCAAGATTCTTGGCTCCCTTGATGATCGACATCGAGCCGATCTCGTAGCCGGTGCCTTCGCAAGGGGCGACCGACTTGACCGGGAAGCCCTCCACAGTCTGCGCGACGGCATCGTGCATGAAGACGATGCCGATCGTCGCTTCGCCGCGGGCGGCAGCCTTCACCGGCGCCGAGCCTGACTTGGTATATTGCGAGATATTGGCGTTGAGTTTTCCGAGGTAATCGAAAGCCTTGTCCTCGCCCATGATCTGCACGAGTGTTGCAAGGGCTGTGTAGGCGGTACCAGACGAATTCGGATTTGCGATCTGGATCTCGCCCTTGTAGGAAGCATCGAGGAGGTCGGCCCAGCACTTCGGTTCCTTCAGGCTCTTCTTGGCCAGCAGGTCGGTGTTATAGCCCCAGCCGAGAGCGCCGGCGTAAACGCCGACCGTACGATAATTGGCACTCTCGGCTTGCTTCTTTGCCCAGTCGTTTAGCTGGTCGAGCATCGGCGACTTGTATTCTTGCGTCAGGCCTTCGCTGGCGGCCTGCAGATGGGGGTCGCCGGTACCTGCCCACCAGATGTCCGTCTTCGGATTGCGCGCCTCGGCGCGGACCTTCGCATAGGTTTCTCCCGAAGACAGGCGAACCATATTGACCTTGATGTCCGTCTGCTTCTCGAAACTGTCCTTCATCATTTCGCAGATCACGACGTCGGCCGAACAAATCAGGTTGAGATCCCCAGCGGCATGCGCCGAGTAGGCAACAAAAGATACACCCGCGACAACTGCTGCCGCAATAACATTGGCTGAACGCATTCTATCCTCCTGGAATGATGTCGGCGCCTCCACGCCGTTCGCTTTTTGCAAGCGTGTGCAAAGCCTGCATGAGCACAAAGGCCCTGTCAATCATCTTTGTCATAAAAGTGTCATAAAGAACCGCGGGTCGTGTCTTGCACGCAATTGCAAATTTGTGCACAGTCTCGGCAAAGGGAGGTGCCGGTGGTCACTAAGGATTTTGTCAGCGCTCAGGAAGTCGCGGCGAAAGCGGGCGTTTCGCGCTCGGCGGTATCGCGTGCCTTCACCCCAGGGGCGAGCGTGTCGGCGGAGACGCGCAGGCGCGTAATGGATGCGGCCGAGGCGCTTGGCTATCACGTCAATCATCTTGCCCGGGGACTGATGACGAATGAGAGCGGAATCGTCTGCCTCATCGTGTCGGAGCTCGGAACGCCGTTTCGCTCATCTCTCATCAGGGCGATCACGCAGCAGCTTCAGATGAGCGGAAAGATCGCGATGCTGGTCAACACTGACCGTTCCGATGGAAGTGTGGACCGGGCGCTGCGGCAGGCGATTCACTACCGTGCCGATGCATCGATCATCCTGTCCGGACTGCCGGACAAATCGATTACGCAGCTCTGCCTCAAGAATGGTCAACGCCTGGTTCTCATCAACCGCGATGACGATCAGCCGGGGCCGTTACGCATCAATCTCGACGATCACGAGGCCGCCGGCCGCATTCTCACCGCCTTCATCCGCGCAGGCTGCCGCCAATTGGCATTCGCCAATTCCGAGGTCGGCACGCCGAGCCTGATGGCACGCGAGCGCGGTTTCGTTGCGGCAGCCGCCGCCCTTGGCATAGAGGTCGTGGTCGAGCGTCACGGCTCGACCGGCTATGAGGCGGGAAAGGTGGTCGCCCAGAGGCTGCTGACGCGTAAGGAACGGCCGGACGCGATTTTCTGCGCGAACGATCTGCTGGCCTGCGGCGTCATGGACGCCGCCCGCCATCAGTTCAAGATCTCTGTTCCCGACCAGCTTTGCATTGCGGGTTTCGACGATATCGAGCAGGCATCGTGGTCTTCCTATGATCTGACGACCTTCGCGCAGCCGGTTGAGACGGTGGCGCGCGAAGCTGTCGCGTACCTGGCGGCTCCTGCGTTGCCGCAGGATAACGGTGAGGTCAGATCCCTAAAACTTCATGCCGAGCTGGTGTGGCGCGGCTCGATCCGCGGCGGGTGACCGGTTGCGGCGTCAAACTTCGCGAATGAGCTGGAAAAGGCTTCATATCCTCCATCGGACCATACATGAAGAACGGCGATAAACGGCAGAAAAACAAGGACGCAGGTTTGCTGCAACAACTTGCGCTCGTTCCCGAGACCTTATTCAAGGGCGCCTTTCTGCAGCAGTATGGCGCGGTCTGCTTTCGTTATGTCGGAGACGAAGAGCAGATCGAGATCTTGCTGATCACCTCGCGCGAAAGTCGTCGATGGGTCATACCCAAGGGCTGGCCGATCAAAAAAAGGAAGCCCTTTCAAACAGCTGCCATCGAAGCCTTTGAGGAGGCGGGTGTCGAGGGGAGCGTGCGCAAAAAACCGATCGGCCGATATACCTATCTCAAGGAACTTGGACCTGACACAGTGTCGCCTTGCATCGTCGAATTGTTTCAGATCGAGGTCAAGGGCCTGACCGCTGACTTTAAAGAACGCGGCGAGCGGGTTCTCGCTTGGGTTTCTCCTGATGAAGCGGCGCGGCGCGTGCGTGAGCTGGAGCTCAAATCGCTCCTCGTATCCTTCAGGCCTCACCCGCCGCGAGCAAAGATAAAAATTAAGAGATGAGGGGTCCTTTTTCGGGTGCGGTTCGCATCTCAATCCTGTCTTTCATGAAGCGGACGCCGAGACCGTTAGAAAGCGGCTGAGCGCATGGGGCGCCACATGTCCTAACCTCAAAAACACGGAACGCCACCATTATGAATTTATCGTCAATCGAAAAAGCATCGGACCAGATTAGGGATCCAGATATCGTTACTGTTGGTTCGACCGAGGTTTATGCCAATCGCTGGATGACGGTCCGCGAGGACAAGATCCGGCGCCGCGACGGTTCGCCCGGCCTCTACGGCTTTGTCGACAAACCTGATTTCGTGATGATCCTGCCCTTCGACCATGGCATCGTTCACCTGGTTCAACAGTTCCGATATCCGATTAAGTCGCGTCAGTGGGAATTTCCGCAGGGGAGCTGGGAAGATAATCCGGATGCCGATCCCGAAGAGCTCGCCCGCGGCGAATTGCAGGAGGAGACCGGGTTGATCGCTTCCTCACTGGTCAGGATCGGCACCATCTATCCGCTCTATGGAACCGTAACCCAGAGATGCCATGTCTTCTTCGCGTCGGATCTGACGGCGGGAGACAACAAGCCTGAGCACGAAGAGCAGGATCTCATCCGGGCGACGGTTTCGGTCGACGAGCTGCAACGGATGATCCTTGATGGCGATCTCCAGGACGCAGGCACCATTGCCGCTTTTGGGCTTGCGCGATTACGCAAACTTCTGTGACAGCGCCGTCGCGATATGTGACGACAGGGCAGCTGTTGCAGGCAATCAACGAAGGCCATCAATTTGCTTGCGGACATCAGGGCGGGTATGAAACGAATTGTCCTATTCTCGGGCGGCAGCGCCTGTCGATCAATCAATGTCGCGCTATGTCGAAGCGGAGCCGACGTTATCCGCGTCGTGCCTGCCTGGGATAGCGGCGGTAGCTCGAAAGTCCTTCGTGAACGGCTTGCCATCCTCTCAGTGGGAGACATCCGCCAGGCCTTGATGACGATGGCACATGGAGAGGGCTGCGCCGGCGACGTGGTCAAGATCTGCAACGCCCGGCTTTCGGCCAATCTTGGCCTTGAGGATGCCCGCAAGGAATTTCTCTTCTATGCGGACGGCCGTCATCCGTTGCTTGAGAGAATGGAGCCTGGCCTGCGGGGAGCGATCCTGAACTATTTGAACACGTTCCACACTGCTGTCGGCCGCGATTTCGACTTCAGGCACGGGAGCGTCGGCAATTTCATTCTGACGGGCGCCTGTCTGGCGCATAATGGAGATGTCAACACCGCGATCTTCGTGTTCAGAAAGCTGTGCGGCATTCGCGGAAACGTGTGGCCGTCGTCCTGCGACAACAACCTGCTTCTCTCAGCAACGCTGAAGGACGGCCGCACGCTTGCGCCCCAGGACGTCATCACATCGATGGCGGACGAGGAGGCAAAGGTTGGAATCGCAGAGGTCGCACTGACCTGCGCCGATCAGCGCCTGGCGCTTGCCAATCCCGCTGTGCTCGACGCCATTGCCCACGCGGACCTGATCGCGTTCGGTCCGGGCAGCCTCTACACAAGTATCCTTCCGCATCTTCTGGTCGGTGGCCTCGCTTCGGCGGTCGAAAAGGCCAGCTGCCCAACGGTCTTTATCGGCAATATCCTGCAATGCCGGKAGACCATGGGGTTAACGCTCGAAGACGTTCTGTCGGCGACGGATCTGCACGGACGCAAAGGTGGCGCAACCTCGGATCTGTTCACCTTCGTCCTGGCAAACAGGATGCTGTTTCCGTTCGAAAAGACGGTCGGAAAATTTCCCTACCTACGAGAGGACCGCCAGGAGAGGAACGATCATCAGGTCATCAAGGGTGAATTCGAAGATGCCTGGAGCCGTGGCCAGCATGACGGCGACGCAACAGCTGCAGCCTTGCTGAAAATCGCTTCCGGAGGTGCTTGGAATGCATGAGATAGTGAACAGGATCGACGAGGTCAGGCGCTTGAAGGGTTTCCTGACCGTTGGCGAAACGCTGCAGCTTGCAGATCTCGGCGTCACCGTCATTGATCCGTTCTCGACCTTGATTTCCCGCCGCGCCAACCTGGCGTCTGGTGTCTTCGTCTGGCCCAATGTGACGTTGGAGGCAGGTCCTGAGGCGGCGGTCAGCATCGGCGCGTCGACCGTGCTTCACAGCGGCGTGCGGATCGCGGCTGGCGCCGGCTCGATTGCCATCGGTGCAAACGGTGATCTTGGCCAGGAGGGCGGCTTCACCTTTGTCACCAGTGCGCCAAGTGACACGATCCACATCGGAAACGACGCCCGGTTGAATGGCGGCGGCTCCATTGCCGGGAGCGCCAATCTTGGCGATGGAGCACAGGTTCTTGGCCCGATCCGCATCCAGAATTGCCAGCTTGGCGGCGGCGGCTCTTTTCGAGAACCTGATCCGGATAAACGAGGAGGAGTCCTCAAAGGCATCGGCATTGCCAGAAACATTGATGTCCCGACCGGTATGGTCATTCAAGCATTTGGGCTGTTTTCTGAAGCGCCCGTCCGGTGGCAGACCTATTTCCATACGAAAAAAGACGAGTGACCCTCCAAAGACTCAGACCCGGCGGGCATTCGCCGAGCGCGCTTGCAACTCCCGTGAAAATTCATCGGAGAGACCGAGTTTATATCCCATAATTACTGGACTTGACCCAATTGCACGCGCGTGCAATTGTGAGCGCGTGCAAAGCATCTGAGGGGAAATCACATGCGTCCAGTATCCGACGTTGCCTTGGCGGAAACGCGTGCGGACTATTGCCGCACTATCATCCGCGCTGCCGGGGATCTGGTTCTCAAGGGCTTTTATGCAGGAGCTGGACCAGGCCTGTCGATGAAGGGCCCACAAGACTATCTGACGGAGACCGACGCCGCTTCGGAGGCCCTGATCCGCGACGGTATCCTGGGTCGCTTTCCGGGTGACTGCTTCTTCGGCGAAGAAGGCGGCGGCGCTATCGGTGAGCGCGTTTGGGTCGTCGACCCCGTCGACGGCACGGCCAATTTCGCGCGCGGCATTCCCCATTTCTGCATTTCGATCGCTTACGTGGAGAAGGGGGTGACGCAGTTCGGCGCCATCTACAACCCCGCGCTCGACGAGCTTTATTTTGCTGAGCGCGGCCACGGCGCCCGTTTGAACGGAAAGACGATTAGGGTCGCTGCGACAAATCGTTACGATGCCACCACGATCGAAATGGGATGGTCGACCCGCGTTGCGAACGAGACCTATCTCGCCGTGGTGAAGGGGCTGCTTGATCTCGGGACCAATGTGCGACGGGCGGGTTCGGGTGCGCTGGCTTTGGCCTATGTGGCCGATGGCCGCTCCGACGGCTATGTCGAACTGCATATGAATTCCTGGGATTGCCTCGCAGGCCTTCTCCTCGTCAGCGAGGCGGGTGGCGATGTCTGCCCCTTCTTGGAGATCGGCAGCCTGGAAAACGGTGGCCCGGTCCTTGCGGTTGCCCCGGCGATAGCTGCCGGGATCAGCAAGATTGCAAAAATCCCGCTTGCTCTAGCCGGCAACCGGCCGGAGGCAACACATCCGGCAGGGTCTGCAGCGTCCGCAGGAACGTGAAGCATAGACGGTTCGCAACGGCCGGAGGCGCAAGCCCAGGAGGATTTGACATGGATGGACCTGTCTACGCACGCCCGACGATCAGTTTGATCGCGGAAGGCCTCGGACCCTTCGGGGCCGCTCTCTTCATTGGCGGCGGCGGCGGCGCAAGCAATATCGGCCTGCTGCGCCAGCACCAGATCACGACTGTGGTGAACTGTGCCGTCAATCTCGACATCAACTATGTAAAGGCGGATGAGGAAGCAGCCGACATAAGGCCATCAGGCTACGGCGATATCCGCTACTACAAGGTCGGTCTGATCGATGGAGAGGGCAGCCCCGATACGATGATGCTCGGCGCCTATTACATCCTCGACGGGGCTCTGCGCCAGACCATGCCGAAGCGGGAGACCTATCCCTTCCCTGACGGCGGCAACATCCTCGTCAATTGCCGCAGCGGCCGCAGCCGCTCCGTTTCGCTGGTTGCTCTTTTCCTTCACAAGCAGCAGCCGCATCGCTATCCGTCGATGGACGCCGCCCTTGCCGTCATTCGTGAGCGGCGCGAGTTGCATCCGGACGAGTGGTTCGAAACGCCGAAGCCGGCGCTCTATGACGCGGCCCGGCGTGCATCAGAATGGATCGACCTGATCGAAGCTCGAAAGCAGGGCAATTGATGTCGCCTCGTCCTTTCCCCGAAATTGCTGTTGTTGCGGACGCACATTTTCACGATATCGATGCCGATTTCAGCTTTTCCGGTCTCAGGATCGGCGGCCGGGCGCTGACCATGCGTAGCTGGTCGGACACACGCCAGTCGACGCGGGTTTTCAACGAAAGTGCCGGCGCACTCCACGCCGCGCTCGAGAAGGTGGAGAAGCGCGGCATCCGCCATGTCGTGCTGTTGGGCGATTATAGTGACGATGGCCAGCGGGCGACGACGGAAAAATTGGCAGATATCCTGCAGCGGCACAGCCGCGACCATGGCACAGCCTTTTATGCGCTGCCTGGAAATCATGACATCTTCGGCCTGCGTGGCCGCCATCACACCAAGGAATTCCTGACGGAGGCCGGTCGGCCCATCCTCGTCTCAAGCGATGCCGGGCTTGCCGGCAACGGTCCTGTCTTCAGCGATAGCATGTATTGCGAAGGATATCCGGAGGGACTTCGCCCGATGGCGAATTTCGGCTTCTTCCGGCGGCCGGAATACGTCCATTGGGAAAGCCCGTTCGGATCGTCCGATGCCGAGGAGGACAGGCTTTACGAGGTGTCGTCGCCGGACGGTCGCAATCGCTACCAGCTCATGGATGCCTCCTATCTCGTTGAACCGACGCCCGGTCTCTGGCTGTTGATGATCGATGCGAATGTCTTCGAGCCGCTTGATGGCGCCTTCACGCATGGGGAAGAGGCTGCCTTCACCGACAGCACCGCCGGCGGCTGGAACGCCATGCTGCGGCTCAAGCCCTTCATTCTCTCCTGGATCAGCGACGTCGCGCGCCGAGCACGTCGTCTCGGCAAGACCTTGCTTGCCTTTTCTCACTACCCTGCCCTTGATCCGTTCGATGGCGCTTGCGAGGCCGAGAAGGCTCTTTTCGGTGAAACCAATGTCGTGCGCCGCACGCCGCGGCACGAAGTCGAGGACGCCTTTTGCGCCGCCGGTGTGCACGTTCATTTCAGCGGTCACCTGCATGTCGAAGGCCTCACTAGGCGGGGTCACGACAAAGGTTCCTTCACCAATATTGCGGTGCCGTCCCTCGTCGCATTTCCTCCGGCCTTCAAGGTCATCAAGCCTTCGCATCATGACGTGGTGATCGATACGGTCGAATTGGCGGCCACGTCCGTCGATCATCGTCTTTTGGCAGGCTATCGGCTGGAAACCGCCGCATCCCACGAGCACGGCGAGGCGGCTCACGCCGCCGAAACCTATGGCGATTTTCTGCGGGCTCATAAACGGGCGCTTGTCGTCCACCGTTACCTTCCGAAGGAATGGCCAGGCGCGATCGCTGCATCGGTCTTGCCGATGAGTGTCGCACAGGCGATAGAATGCTTCCCCGGAAAGGGTGAAGGCTTGACGCCATCAAGCGTCGCCTTGGCCGAAAACCTCCCAATGATCGAGCTGATTGCAGATTGGTACTGCCTGCGGCAGGGCGCCCATCTGGCGATAGCGTATATCGAACCAGAACGGCTGGCGCTCTATCGGTTGCTGGCAGATCAATTCGGACTTGAGCCCGGCGCCCATGATGGATCGCTTGCACGGTTTCTCGGCATTTTCTTTGGAGCGCTCGGAGCGTTTCTCGATCGTGCCACAGAGGGCCGAAGCAGCGTTGTCGTCCGCCTTGAACGGGAGCTGCAGGATGAGCCGGCCTAGCGGCGAGATCGAATGGAAATGGCGTTGCATCGGCAGGACACCGGTCTGACGGCCCGATATGGATGAGGGCCGGGTGCGCGTCCGGTCATAGGCAGCAGGTGATGGTATGGAATCGACTATCGTCAGCATCAATCTGTTCGGCGCAGTTGCGCTACTTCTCTTCGGCCTCGCCCAGGTCAAGGATGGAATGACGCGCGCCTTCGGTACAAAACTCCGTGCGGGGCTCGCGAGAAGTACCAGAAGCGGTGCCCGGTCGATCTGCGCGGGCTTCGTTGCCACCATTGCTCTGCAAAGTTCAACGGCGACCGCCTTGATGGTCGCCTCCTTCGTCGAAAGAGACATGATCGTGCCAGCCATGGCGCAGATCGTGCTTCTCGGAGCAAATGTCGGGACGGCTGCGACCGCGTGGATTGTCGCTCTTGGCCTTGGCTGGATTTCGCCGCTGCTCATCCTTGTCGGGACGGTCCTGCTCCGCGGGAAGTCCATCGCGCTCCAGGGAGGGGGTACCGCTCTTGTCGGGGTCGGCCTGATGCTCTTGTCATTGCATCTGCTGTCGGGAGCGACCGATCCCATCCGTCAATCGCCGGCTCTCAGCCTCTTCATCACCATGCTTGGAAATGCATGGCCGGTGGCGTTGATCTTCTCGGCCGTTCTGGCGATTTTGGCATCGTCCAGCCTCGCGGTCGTCGTTCTTATCCTGTCGCTTGCCGCCGGTGGCGATATCGACACCGGGCTCGTAATCGTGCTCGTCCTTGGCGCCAACCTCGGAGGAGCAGTTCCCGCCGTCCTTGCCACCCTTCGGGCACCGACGAGCGCCAGCAGAGTCACGCTCGGGAACCTGATCGTGCGCGCAATCGGCGTGTGTATCGCCCTTCCTCTTGCAGGCTATGGCGCAGACCTTCTGGAATTATCGCCGCTGCCGCATCAGAATTTCGCCGTCGATGCCCATCTCGCCTTCAATCTTGTCGTCGCCCTTGTCGCCTGGCCATTGTCGCCCTTCATCCTGTCGCTGATGTCTCGTCTGCTCCCGGAGGCAAAGCAGGATCTTGAGGAGAGCAGCTACCTGGACAGCAATGATCTCGCTCGTCCGCTCTCCGCTCTTGCGGGCGCAAGCCGCGAGGTCATGGTCGTCGGCGATCTGGTCGCACGGATGCTGACGCAGGCAAGTGAGGCGATCAATCGCAACGACCCCTCGGTTCTTGCCAGCGTAACAATGCTGGAAGGCCGGGTCGATCGGATCCAACACGCGATCAAGGTCTATATTTCCAAGCTTGGTCATAACGGCTTGAGCGCAGAAGAACATCGCCGTTCGATGGACATCGTTGAATATGCCATCAATCTGGAGCATATCGGCGACATTATCGAAAAAGGCATTCTCCCGGAAATCGCCAAAAAGATCGATCGTGGCCTGCAATTCTCGCGCGACGGGCAGGAAKAAATCGCCGGCCTGTTTAACGTGACGCTGGAGAGCATCCGCATGGCGCAGACTGTCTTTGCGACACAAAACGCGATGCTGGCGCGCCGCTTGGTGGAGATCAAGGAGGATGTGCGCCGGCTCGAAAAGCAGTCGGCCGAACGGCACCTGCAGCGCCTGCGCGAGGAGCGGCCAGAAAGTATTCAGACGAGCTCGCTGCATCTCGATATTCTGCGCGACCTGAAGCGTATTCATGCCCATATCGCAGCCGTTGCCCATCCGATCCTCGATCAAAGCGGTCTTCTGATCGAAAGCCGGATCCGCCAGGCGAACTAACGCGCCGTCGTCCTCTCCACCATGGCAACCGACACGACCTGAATCCTTGTTTCGGCCTGGTCGCTGTCGAGCGCAGTCAGCACTTTTTCGGTCAGGTCCTCAAGCGGCTGGGCGACCGTGGTCAACTGGTAGCTCTTCCAGCCCGCCTGCGGAATGTCGTCGAAACCGACGATCGACAGATCCTCAGGCACGCGGCAGCCCATCTCCAGGCGGGCTGCGTCCAGAAAGCCGAGCGCCATGAGGTCGGTGACGCAGAATGCGCC
>NZ_JBFUBG010000074.1:0-34135 GCF_056405875.1 Rhizobium sp. P1_E6
CAGGAGCACAGATGGAGACAATGCCCAGGAAGCAGCAGACGCCATTGTCGCTGAAATGGCGACCCAGAAAGGGTTCATCAATCCAGCAATGGACAATGCTGCGATGCGGCCCGAACTCAAAATGGAGGTCAAGGCTGACAAGGCCGCGGTACTTGGTGTCCCGACCGCATTGATCGCCGAAACACTCCGAATTTCAACGATTGGGGATGTGGACAGCAACTTGCCGAAGTTCATCGAGGGGAGCCGTCAGATTCCCATCCGCCTGTTACTCGCCCGCCAGAGCCGCAACGATATGGCGGCGCTCGAGTTACTTGGCGTGCCGACGGCCGCTGGCCATAGTGTACCCCTGTCCAGTGTAGTCGACTTCCGATTCGACGAAACCGTCTCGTCGATCGATCGTTTTGATCGCGAGCGAACGATCAAGATCGGCGCCGACTTGGATGAGGGATTGACGCTCGGGCAGGGTGTAGCGCTGTTGGCTGATCTGAAAACCATTCGGTCCTTGCCCGAGGGAGTGCGCATACAGGCAACGGGCGACTCCGATACGCAAGGTGATGTGTTTCACAACTTCGCCATCGCGATGGGCTCGGGCCTCATGCTTGTCCTCATCGTCCTGATATTGTTATTCGGCAATGTGTTCACGCCGGTGACCATTCTCGCCGCGCTTCCATTGTCGGTCGGGGGAGTGGCTTTCGCACTTTTCCTGACCGGAACGCCCATCTCACTTCCCGTTGTCATTGGCATCTTGATGTTGATGGGCATCGTGACCAAGAACTCGATCATGCTTGTCGATTTTGCTGTCGAGATCCAGGCCCATGGCCATTCACGATACGAGGCGATGGTCGAGGCTTGCAAGGAACGTGCCCGCCCCATCATCATGACGACGCTCGCGATGGTTGGCGGCATGGTGCCATCGATGTTCGCGATAGGCGATGGCGGCGAATTCCGTGCACCAATGGCGATCGCCGTTTCGGGAGGGCTGATTGCCTCGACTTTGTTGTCGTTGATCGTCATTCCAGCGCTTCACCTGATCGTCAGCGATTTCAGTGACAGGGTTTCCGCGCGGTTTCGCTCCTATTTCAGCAAACCTGAGATCGACGGTCTCGCATACGGCGCGCCTCGCCCCGATCGGGAGGCTCCATGACTGGAATGACAAAAGAAGGGGCTTGCGGACGCTTGCTTGTCACCTGCTGTCACGGGGGGGATGAGCCCAAGCGGCGACGGTAACGGTGGCGGCGACAGCCGCGGCTGTGACGATGCCAAGGCTGGGGATGGCCGCGAGCCCGCGGCCGGCCTCATTCTCTATGCGCCAAGCCCGAAGTTGCTGGTCCAACACGGATATCTCGTCGCTAAATGCCCAGATCTGTCGGATAAGGATCTCCGGAGTAGCGCGAGCATATCGTGGCAAGTCACCCGCGGCAGACAAAACCTGATGCACCAATGTCGCGAGATTGGCAATATTGGGATTTGCAACGAGACCAAGTTCTGCCAGATGTGCCCGCATGCGTTTTCCACCATGGTCCGTTGGCAAACGAGCAATGACCGAGTGTGATGGGTCATCAGAATACTCTGCTGCTCGACCGTTTTGACAGGCACAAAGCGTATCGTCGGGCGCTGCACCGCTTGGCAGATTGCTTCCGCTTCCAACGCATCGCTCTTGTCGCGCTTAACGCAAGCCTTCACGTAGGAGGGGGATGAGCCGGACCTCGTGGCCGATGGGCCGCGAGCGTGCGAGCCCAACACTCCGATCAAATATGGCGGGAGCTCCGAGAAGAAGGGTCTCATTTGTTTCCAGTGAAGCCGCTCCACCAACGCGGCGGAACCGGTCTCGCCGATGCGGTGTACGCCACCGGTGCTAAAAAACGGCTTTCTGGCGAAGCCGCCGATCGATGGGCGCGAGACGTGAGGGGCAAATCGGACTGGCCATCCGCGCTGGTCAATTGCCCCCTGCCGTTTTCGATCCCTGATCGGGACGATCCGGCAAGCTAAATCCACTGTCAGTGGGCTTTCCGGGAGCAAAGGGTACACGCAGAATTCCGTCCACAGGATACCGCTTCCAATCCAACCAAAGGCGGCTGTATTTCTATTTCACATCGAGGAAGGGCCTCTTCGCCTCAATCGTGGTCCTGGTATCGACATGGCTTGGGATAAGGATCTGAAAAATGAGCCCCCTCGGCGCGTTGTCTGCGAGAGAGACGGTGCCGCGATGGGCGTGCACGATATCGGCGACAATTGAAAGTCCGAGCCCGAAACCTTCCTGTGCTTGCGTCCGCGCATCATCCCCTTTGAAGAAGGGCTCGAGAACCCGCGTTCTCAAATGTTCTGGAATTCCGGGTCCGTTATCGGTCACAACGATCTCGCAGCCCGCTTTGCCTTTTCGTAGACTGACAATGACTTCAGTTGCGAACTTGATGCTGTTATCGCAGAGGTTGGTCACTGCGCGCATGATGGCCAGTGGCTTGCAATCGATGATCATCCGATTGGGTCCCTCGAACCGGACCTGGAAGCCGACATCGCTGAACTCCGCGCAAACGGTTTGCAGCAGGCTAGCAACATCAGCACGTTGCATTGGTTCGGTCGCGTAGTCGTCCCTGAGATATTTCAGGACTTCGTTCAAGAGGCCGTCGATGCGCATGACGTCGGACAACAGTCCCTCGCGCACCGGTCCGTCCTCCATGCGATCGGCCCGAAGCCGTAACCGGGTCAACGGGGTTCGAAGATCATGGCCAATGCCCCGCAGCATTCGTGTCCTTGATTCGACCATCACCCGTATCCGGCTTCGCATCGCGTTCAGAGCATGGGCGAGCGCGACGATCTCGACAGGTCCACGTTCTTCGAAAATCTCCGTGCTGTTTGCGATGTCCGAATGGGTGGCCGCTTCGGAAATCCGTTTGATTGGCTCGGTTATAACGCGAATGGCGAATATAAAAAAGAACGCGATCAGGACGACGATGGCGACAGAATAATACGGGCCCTCGTTCAGGATCGAGCTGTTCAGGATCGTATCCGGAAAACCGGAAAGGATGAGGAGCGTGGTGTCGTCGACCTTTGATGCAATCACTCTCTCTCCGTTCCAGAAGGTACGCCAACCTCCCACGGGTGGGCGGATGTGATCGGTTGGAAAGAGCCAGTCGATGGCCATGGCCAGCGCGCCTTCAGGTTCCGACGGTCCGGTGAAGGTCTCGCTGACCGAAAAGGGTTCCAGCGAGAAATGCCAGCCGGCAGCGCGCGATGACGAGAGGATTATTTCGCGTGCGCCGGGTGTGGACGATTTCAGGAGTTCCGCCATCGTGTCGACGCGCATGACGATATCTTCCATGTCCGGCGCGGCATTCCTTGCCCACTGTTCCAATACTCTGCCGACGACGCTGACGAGGATCAGCGCCGCAATGATGATCAGGGTGATCTGGCCTCTTATCGTGGTGGGGAGGAAACGCTTCAGCCTCATAGTTCCTCGACATTCGCGGTAAACATGTAGCCGCCGAGACGTACGGTCTTGATAACAACGGGGTCGCGGACATCATGCTCGATCTTTTGCCTCAATCGACTGATGTGAACATCAATGCTGCGCTCGATTGGACCGGCCAAACCAGCATGGGTTACCCCTAAGAGTTCCTCTCGCGTCAGAACGCGGCCCGGGTTTCGGCAAAAGGCAAGCAGGATATCGAACTCATGCGTTGTCAAGCCGACGCGTGCGTTGGTGGGATCGTAGAGCTGTCGTCTAATGGGATCCACGAACCATCCGTCAAAACGCAGTTGCTTTTTTCGCGGATCCTTTAGCGAAGGCAAGGCCGCGCGCCGCAGCAAGCCGCGTATCCGCGCGATGAGCTCCCGCAGACTGAATGGTTTCGTGACATAGTCGTCGGCGCCAATCTCGAGACCGACGATCCTGTCAATTTCCGCATCGGCCGCCGTCAGCATGAGGATGGGAATGTTCGTCGTAACCCGTAGCCGCCGGCACAGACTAAGGCCGCTTTCGCCAGGCAGCATGACATCAAGGATCACCAGGTCGAAATTGAATACCCGCATGCGCGCATCCATTGCAACGCCGTCCTGGGCGATCTCCGCGATCATTCCACTTTCGTTAAGACTATCGCGCAGCATGGCGGCGATCAGTGCGTCGTCCTCGACAATCAGAATTCGAGAGGCGTCCGACAAGCTCTGGCTCCCTTCACCATCCATAGGGCACTTTGCCTATTTCTGAATAGCACGGCGGCGCCTGTTTTTTGGCTTGCGGCAATATTAAAATTTGTTTCAGATTTCGCCTATTTCCGGCCGACCTGAAACAAAACTTCACACGATCAAACATTCTGGCTGTCCGCGCAGTGGCAGAAGAGAGGCATTGAAACCGCCTTTTTCGATGCAGCCTCGAGCGGGCAAACGTGTGAAGGCAAGGACCGGAGATTTCATGTTTTACAAGTTCATTTCAAAGGCCGCAGCGCGCGGAACACTTTCCATCGCACTCGTTATTACGCTCATGCCATCGCTTGTCCACGCTGCCGATGCATCACAGGATTCCGATCAGGCTGCCATTCCGCCCATGCCCGATCCCCAGCGCTTTGGTCCGGTGCGCCAGAAGCTTCACGACTGGGAGGTCATGATCGGCGCCGGCGTGATGTACCAACCAAAATATGAGGGTAGCGATGAAATGGAAATTTCGCCGCTTCCGTTTGTCTCTGCGACCTTCTTCGATCGATTGACGATCGATCCGACCGGCGTCGAGCTGAAGGCCTATGAACAGGGTCCGTTCCAGTTCGATGCGAAGGTCGGTTACGACTTCGGTCGTGGGGAAGACGATTCAGACGATCTACGCGGGATGGGCGACATCGATGGCGGCGTGACAGTCGGCGGCAAGGCGACGTTGAGCTATGGACCGGCCGAGTTTTTTGTCTCCGTCGACAAGACCATTGGTGGCAGCGACGGGCTCCTGGGGACGGTCGGTGTCGAGTTGACGCAACCAGTCAATGAAAAGCTAATGTTTGGTGCGGGTGCGTCCGCGACCTTCGCCGACAAGAACTATATGGAATCCTATTTTGGGGTCACCGAGGCTCAGGCCGCACGTTCCGGATACAACGCATACAAACCGGGTTCGGGTTTGAAAAGCGTCGATCTCTCGGTGTCCGCGACTTACATGTTCAATGAAAACTGGATGCTCCGCGCTGAACAGGAAGTCGGATTTCTGGTGGGGGACGCCGCGGACAGCCCTCTCGTGAAGCAAAAGGTCCAGCCGAAGTCCATGCTGGTCCTGGGTTATCGATTCTAGGAACAGAGGTGGTCAAGAGCCCAGCCTGTTCAAGCATGAGCACGCGCCGTGCCAGCCTGCCAAGTCAGGCATTGGAAGAACTCCAGCCACCAGGCCGCGCCACAGCGGATGGCGAAAGCACGCAATCCCCAATCAAAAACTGTTCAAACAACCACTTCTTTTAAGCGGATGGTCCTAGTGCAAACTTCATCTTCAGCGTCAAAGGACGTTGATCGGCTTCCCTTCAAAAAAGTTCCCTCTGCCGTCCCCCTTGACGCGGCAGCTGGCGGGCAATGGAATCCCCTAACCCGCTATGTCTCCTTGGATCCGCTGGATGCACTTGGAATCCTGATCCTCTTATCCAGCATGATCTTCGTCATGTTTCCACAGATTGACGTGCGCGTTTCGCGGTTCTTCACCTCCGGGACGCACTTTTATCTTTCTGACAATCCACTGCTGCTATTGATCCGCGACGCTAACCGCATGCTTCCCTACATTGTCTTGCCCATGATGATTGTCTTGATGATGGCGAAACCACTCAAGCGTTCAGATCGTCTGACGACAAGGCGCGCCTTGTTCGTTGTGTTCAGCTACGTCCTGGGATCGGCAATCATGGTTCACTTGTTCAAGAACTTCTTCGCCCGGGCCAGACCCCGAGATGTGATGGAGTTTGGTGGGGCGATGGAGTTTACGCCGGCATGGCAATTCGCATCGATATGCGAACGCAATTGTTCGTTCCCGTCCGGGGRAGCAGCATCGGCGGCTGCATTTCTGGCTCTTCTGGTGTTCGTGCCCAACGCGTACCGCAAATACGTCACTGCGCTGATTGTTCCGCTATCCATAATCGCCGCCCTGAACCGTGTCGTTTTTGGAGCCCACTTTCTATCGGACGTCGTGCTTGGGTGGATCCTTGTGTGCTGGCTGATGCTGTGGCTTCACCGGAAAATGGGGCTGAATACCGACGTGTGAGGGCAGTGGATTCATATTGCAATTCGCCCCAAGGCAGCATTGGAACCTCCGCGCCAGCGGCCGAACTGCCTGAATAGCTCTCCTCCCGGCGGAAAATCCGGCGGGCGAAGCGAGAATGCAGTGGAACGAAACAGCAGAGCTCAGCTTCGCGAGCAATTTAGAGACACGGGTCAGGTTGACGGTTCGCAACGAGAAGAAACGTCCCGTCGGTTGATCTGCGTACACGCAATGGACCTCCTCCCAGCGTTTCCTGCTTGGACTTGCTGTGGATCAGAAACTGTTGTCGGCGCGCGCTTAGTGGCTGCGCGGCAAAACGTTTGCGTCAAATCAAACAAAGGCGTCAGCATATGGACGTGTTCCTCCAAATCGATGGAGCCAAACTGGGGCAAGTTCTCCAAGCTCCCGACGTTTCGGTGATCATACCAACATTCAACGAGCGGGATAATGTTGGCATGCTCATTGGCTACCTGATTGCTACCCTCCACGGCCTGAACTGGGAGGTGATATTCGTGGACGACGATTCACCCGATCGCACCGTCGAGGTGCTGCGTGACATAGGGCGTACTGAGCCGCGGATACGCTGTATTCGCCGCGTCGGCAGGCGTGGGCTGGCTGGGGCGTGCATCGAGGGAATGTTGGCCGCACAGGCAGACATAGTCGCGGTCATGGACGCCGATCTCCAGCACGATCACCGGCTCCTGCCGGATCTGGTTGCCGCCATCCGCCAAGGCAATGATTTTGCCATCGCCACCCGCTATAGCTTACCCTATCAGGAAACGGCGCTCTCGCCATGCAGGAGCGCCATTTCCCGGATCGGGACTTTCGTTGCACAACGTGCGATCTCGGCAAGGATAACCGATCCCATGAGTGGTTTCTTCGCGACACGGCGCGACCTGGTCGAAGCGATGGCGTCCCGGCTGAACAAGCAGGGTTTCAAGATACTCTTTGATATCCTGTCAAATGCGGGCCCGGATGTCCGCATTGCCGAACTACCTTACCGGTTCGCGACCCGTTCGGCCGGCGAAAGCAAGCTGGATCATCGCGTCGCTCTTCAATTCTTGGAGCTTCTTGTTGCCAAGGCAACGAGAGGGGTTGTCTCCTTGCGGCTGATTTTCTTTGTCCTGGTCGGTGTCGCTGGCTTGGCCTTGCACATGGCGCTGCTAGTCGCGGCTCTTGCCACGGGCACGGATTTCGCGCGCGCGCAAGCGACCGCAACCGTCGTCACCATGATCGTCAATTTCTCAGGTAATAACCTGGTGACCTATCGTGATCAACGGTTGCGAGGCCGAGGCTTCCTCCGGGGAGTGCTGATATATTCCGCATTATGTAGCCTTGGAGCCGCGGTCAACGTCGGCATTGCGACGGCTTTGTTCACGGTGGCTGGTCCTTGGTGGGTCGCGGGTCTTGCGGGTGCCTTCGTCGGCGGTCTCTGGAATTACGTGGTGACGCAAGCCCTCGTCTGGAACCGCGCACGCGCATGATGACCATCGACTTTCTCCCTTGTCGTCGGAGGCATGCGCGATGGTAATTCTACCACACCCAACCGATAGTACCTTGGGCGGCAATTCCGTTGAGAGGAAGCAAGTCGCGCGGCCCTTTCCCGGCGCGAAGCTATCCGAGGATCTCCCCATATCGCCGCGGCGCATCGCGGTGGCGATCGTGCTCGCCTTCACACTCGAGCGACTATTGTGGGCCTATTCCGTCGGCTTTGGAATAGACGAAAGTTATACGATCGGCCAGGCAAGGTTTCTCGCGTTATCGTATTTCGACCACCCGCCCCTACACTATTGGATGACCCACGCGGCGGGTGTTCTTTTCGGAACAAGCTGGGCGGTTCGCATTCCCACGGTCCTGCTGTTTTCGGCGACGTCGTGGTCAATTTTCTGCCTGACCGAGCGCCTCTTCGGCGGCATCGCGGCGGTATTGTCCATCCTTTTCCTTAACCTTTCGCTCTTCTTTCTCGTGTCGGCCGGCGCCTGGATCGTGCCGGACGGCCCCCTTCTTCCCTTCCTGGCCTGCGGCGCACAAGTCATGGCGAGGATTTTTTTCCCGCGCCCGAGTGAGGAAGAACCCTCGATGTCCTGGTGGTTGCTCGCGGGAGGGCTTCTCGGCCTTGCGGGCCTGGCGAAATATTCGGCGTTCTTCACACTGACCGGTCTCGTGTTCTTTGTGATTGCAACCGGGCATCGGCGCCAGTTGTCAAGGTGCGGTCCTTATGCCGCGTGCCTCGTCGGCTTGGTTGTGGTTCTACCGGTGCTGGTCTGGAATGCTCAGCATAACTGGGCGTCGTTGCGCTTCCAGAGTGGGCGAGGCACTTGGCAGTTTTCCCCTTGGGCCCTGGCCCGCATGGTTCTCGGACAGATCGTCTGGTTGGGGCCCTGGATAGCGCTTCCGCTCATACGCACGGTACTTCACGTATTTCGCAAGGGGCGAACGGAAAGAGAGTTGTTCTGCCTTGCCCTTGCAGCTCCGGCGATCGGTTACACCACGCTTCAGGCGCTCGGGTCCGGAACCGGGTTTCCGCATTGGCCCATGCCAGGGTGGTTGTTCGTCTTTCCATTGCTGGGTGCTCGGTGGGGCCGCTGCGCCTGGCCAACCATTCGCTATGCCATCGCGACTTCATTCCTGACGCTCATGCTCTTGACAGTAGGCGCCGCGTTGGGAGCTTCAGGAGCGCTTCACCGGTTGAATTTCACTTCCTTCCATGACCCAACCCAAGATTTCGTTGATTGGTCTCCGATTGCRGACGTCCTCGCGCGGTTGAAGATTGGAAAGCCGGATGGACCCGCAGTAGCGGGGCTGAACTGGGCCGAGGCCGGAAAGCTGGATGCCGCGGTGGGGGAAATCGCGCCCGTGCTTGTGCTGGGAAGCGACAAGCGCGGATTTGGCACACGGTCAGATCCGCGTCTGTCCAGCAGGCAAGGCCTTGTCATCGTCGCTAGCGAGGAAGCATGGGCAAAGGACGGGATGACGGTATCGTGCATGCCAAAAGATCCCCGTCCCACCGCGCGCGTGCAGATAGGCCGGGGAGGGCAAGCGGAGTTCGTCCTGCTTGTCATCCCAGTCGAGGGGTGCATAGGGGCGGCGCGTTAGCACGAAATCGTTGCCGCCGGTGGAGGCGACAACGCCGCCCATGCCGCGCAAGAAGGTGAGCATGGTAACGATCGGACTTGAATGCGGTCGACGCCTTTGCGTTGCCACTATGGTTCGAACACTACAACTGCCTTCACCCGCACAAGGCATTGGGGTATCGGTCACCGCGTCAGTTCTTAAACCGTAAAACAGAAACCCGATTCTGTCCGGTTTTCAAGGGGCAACTCCATGGGCTACGTTGCAACACTCGTCGTTGGAACGTTTTCCACCACGCCGCCGATCATCATGCATAGCATGGGCCAACTCCAGTGAACGCACCAGGAATCTGCTCGTTGAGCGCGCGGCGCCACCAGGGCCGTAAAATTCTCCTGTGTGCGACGGGGTTTATCAAATCGAAGCGGTTGGTCCAAAGTGTCTGGCTGGCCGGGCTTGGGGTTTAGAGCCCGGCCAGTTCTCCCAGCCGAATTCGAGACAGTCCGTCTGAGATCTTCGGTCGTGAAACGCGTAACTGCGCTCACGATAGCTGCTGCGTTCCGCAGAACTCGTTGCGGCTCGGACCCTCTAGTCGACCTGAAGCGTTAGCAATTGGGGTGAGCTTCTTGTTGACCATGACAGTTCTAAAACGGTTCGTAATTCTTAATAATTAATTTTGGTTAAGTTTTGTTGCTATATACCGGGTGCCATCACGCATCTGTTTGTATTAAAGCCTGCTGATATACATAGAATTGACAAGGTGGCTTATTTTATACTAAGAAATTCGGCAGTTTCGAAATATATCTTAATATTACAACACACATGTCAACGTTCCTCTTTGCCCTAATCGTGTCTCACGAGCTATGGGGAGCACCGCATGCGTTACGAGAACCTAGACGTTGAATATGGCCACACTTTACAGAATCTGGCACCTCTCTCGGTCCCATTTTTAACCAAAAAGCTCCGGATTCTTCATGTCCTGTTTGCATCCGAAGTCGCCGGATCGGAGCGTTATTGTATCGACCTTGCCAATGCTCAAGCAGCACTTGGCCACGATGTGCACTTGGTTTCCTCATCTCGCGTCGACATTGGAAAGCACCTACACCGCGAAGTTGTCCTCCACGCCTTCTCCACTCGGCTTTTTCGACGCTGGCGGCTTCGCAAGTTGATTGCAGCCGAGCGGATTGAGATAGCGCATGCGCACTTGAGCCCGGGCTGCAAGGCGCTCGTTACGGTCCAAGGGAGYGTTACGAAGATTGCGACTTTACATGTCGGATATAAGCCCAAGCAACATGCGCGATTGGACGGAATCATCTGCGTCAACGAAGCGCAATTATTGCGCATCGGCGACTATGCCGGCTGTGTCAGCCGCATTCCAAACTGGCTTCCGGAAGTCAAGCAGACAGAACGTTTCGACCTTCGGATCAAACTGGGATTACCTCCGGCCGCCAGGCTGATCGGGACGGTCGGACGGCTGCACCCGAGCAAGGGAAACGACGTTCTGATTTCCGCTTTCTTGCGCGCGGCACCTGACAATACGGCGTTAGTTATTGCGGGCGTCGGTCCACAACGGGCGGTGCTTGAAAAGCTGGTCGCTGGAGACGAACGGATCCGCATGATTGGTTATTGTGACAATGTAACCGGCTTTTTGCGCAATCTCGATCTGTTCGTCTCGCCGTCACGCGAAGAATCGGCGGGTCTTGCGATTCTCGAAGCCATGAACGAGGGCGTGCCGGTAATAGCCTCGGCGACGGAAGGCCCTTCGGAATATCTCCGCGAGCATCAGGTTCGCTTCGTTGAGCCCGGCTCTGTCGAAGCTCTCGCTGCGGCTCTGGCTGACGCCCTGCGCTCCGACGACACTAGCCGGCCATGGCGCATCGACCACGATATGGTGCCATTCTCAAGGGCGACCGGCGTAGACAATGTTTTGCGATTTTACGGGGAAGTCGAGGAATGCAGATCGAGTTTCGTGAAGTGATCAATGCGTCAACCATGCCTGCGAAGATGTGACCGATGCGTTTTAAACCCAGCAGCGATTTTTGGAAAGTCGGCATTGTGCCGGCCCCGGCCGAGGCGCTCCTTGATGCCGAGACACTGACGGACTGTGCGAGCCGCATCACCTGGCTGCCTGATCCCGGACCCTGGCGATATCTCGCCGATCCCTTCGCGATAAAAAGAAGTGACGCGCTTCATGTGTTCGTTGAGGCCTATGATTATCGGACGAAGCACGGCTTCATCGAGCGCCACGAATTTGGACCGAATATGGAATGGCGAGGCAAGAACGTTGCCTTGGCCAGGCCCTTTCATCTCTCCTATCCTTTTCTTCTTGAACAAAACGGTGACGTGCTGATGGTGCCGGAAAGTCACAAGGCCGGTGAGATCGCCCTTTATCGTGCCCACGCTTTTCCGGACCGCTGGATACGCGAAGTGGTACTGTTGGCCGATACTCCAGCTGCTGAGACCTGCCTCATCCAACACCAGGGAACTTGGTGGATGTTTTACACTATTGTAGGGGCAGGTGCGCGCGACCAACGAGAGCTGCATATCGCGTTTTCCGACCGGCTAACAGGCCCATGGAAGGTACACCCGAGCAATCCGGTTTTGGAGGATCGAGCCGGCGCGCGCCCGGGCGGAACGCCATTTGTAGGCGTCGATGACAAGATCATACTTCCAGTTCAGGATTGCAGCGTCAGCTATGGCGGAAGTATACGCTTTCTGCAATTTAATGAGCTGAGCCCCACCCATGTCGCCTGCGAGCACCTTCCTCAGCGGTTGACCGGCAATCTCGCCGCAGCCGATTATGCCGACGGGCTGCATACGTTCAGTATTTGTGGCGACGTTACACTGATCGATGTGAAACGTATCTCTCGATCCTTTACCCGCCACATCGTCAATTTGAAGCGAAGGGCAGGATTGGTTCGCACGAGGTCATCCAGCCGGTAAGGACAACCTCCGCGTTGGCGACTTCCGAGCACCTTGTGTCGTTTCCATTTCGCTGCCGCGTCGTGACAGTAGGACCTCGACAATCCCCGCAACGAGAGTGGCGGTGCAAAAACCGACCACGGTAGCCGCGGCATAGTCCGTTCGCGGGCTGAGTAAGATCCGGCCACCTATTTGCCTTCTGCAATGAGCAGGAGGGACAGGGGATCTATACCGTGGAACTTTATTGCGAGCGGGGGGGTCTAAGGGAAAATTCAATCCCATTCGAAAACAGCAAGCGGAAGTTTCTCCGCAATGCGATTCCATGCTCGAGCGTGTCCAGCGTTGAAAGAATCCCGGGGTGTGCTCGCAGTTTCGATAGTCTCGGCGCTCGGCGGATGAACGTTCTCGCTGGTATCATTGGTCTCAGCCCGTCTTGACATCGGCTTCGCGCCGGGAAGGACGCAGGATCTGCCGAACGGAGGCTTCGAGCTGAAGAAGGCGCGGGGCGTTGATTTCCGGATCGAGCTCGGTGTTGCCTAGAGCCGGGAGGATCAGACCGCCGCTCGCAATGATCTCATCGGCATCGTCGGCTCGGCCGGACAGGTGGGGGCGGCCTTCCAGGAGCATGATACCGTCAGTTGCTCGTGATCATGACAGCAGGTCAAAGCGTTGTGAAACTGAACACCTCTGGCGCCTTGCAGCGGTTCAGGGCATCCTATGATGGCTGAAAATTGTGTTTGTGGCAGTTGGAGGAATGCCGATGCGCTGCTTTACCGTGCTTGGACCCTCGCAGACCGGAAAATCAACAGTCGTGGAAAAGCTCGGCTCCCTGGAGGGGGGGCCGAGAAAATCCAAGTCCCCTTATGGATTGAACCTCACAGAATTCACCTTTGGAAACGAGGCGTGGTGTGCGCTGGATGCGCCAGGACCCAACGAAGCGTTGGCGCATGCACAGCACGCGCTTCTTGCCAGTGACGCCTGCATCCTGTGCGTTTCATCGGCACCCGAGGAGGCTGTGCTCGCCGCGCCCTATCTGCGGATAGTCGAGGCCTCGGGGACGCCGTGCATCCTCTTCGTCAACCGAATGGACGAACCGAGAGGGCGGCTGAGGGACGTGATCGCCGCGCTTCAAGACTACGCCAACCACACGCTTTTGCTTCGCCAGATCCCGCTCCGCGAGGGAGACAGGATCATAGGCAGTTGCGATCTGATTTCGGAACGGGCGTGGCGCTACCGGGAAGGCCAGACTTCGGCGCTGATCGCAATCCCCGAAAGCGCCGCCGAGCGCGAGCACGAAGCGCGCAGCGAACTCCTGGAATACCTGTCCGAATTCGATGACTGGCTTCTCGAGGAACTGGTCGAAGATCGCGAGCCACCCAGCGACGCGCTCTATGCCATTTCATCGCGGGTTCTCAGCGAAAACAGGATTATTCCAGTCCTGATCGGTGCCGCAAGTCACGGCAACGGCATGATGAGGCTGATGAAGGCGCTGCGCCACGAGGCGCCGCCGGCAGGGGTTCTTCGACAGCGCCTGGCTCGTGCAGGCAATATCGATGAAAACAAGCTGACCGCCGTGAGCTTCCATGCCTATCATCGTCAGAATATCGGCAAGACGGTGCTGGTGCGTGCGTTTGGTGAGGGACTGCGGCAAGGCGCATTACTGGGCGGCTCCAGCCTCGGCGCCGTGCAGGATCCCGCAAACGGACGGCCGAACTCGGCGATCGGGCCTTCGCCGGGGGATGTCTTCGCGACGGTCAAGTCCGACCACTTGCCCGTCCCGTCGCTGTTGACATCAGACGCGACGGTCGCCCCACCCGAATGGACCGAGCCACCTACGCCGATGCTTGAAAGGATCCTGGTCCCGGGCAGCRAACGCGATGAAAACAAGCTCTCCGAAACGCTGGCAAAACTTTCCGAGACGGATCGCGGTCTTGTCGTTTTGCAGGAGGAAGGCACTGGCGCCCAGCTCGTCCGCGCCCAGGGCCCGGTACATCTGCGCGATCTCTGCCGAACCCTGTCCGACGTCTTCCACATCGACGTAACCGATCGAACGCCCAGCCCGATCTACCGCGAGACAATCGCGAAGCCGTCCGAGGTTCACTACCGGCATCGCAAACAGACCGGCGGTGCCGGGCAATTCGCGGATGTGAAGCTGAGCATCCGCCCCAACGAGCGCGGCCGGGGCTTCACCTTCAGCGAAACCGTCAAGGGTGGCGTCGTTCCGCGCAACTACATCCCTGCCGTTGAAGCTGGCGCGCGCGAAGCGATGGAGAAAGGCCCGCTCGGCTTCCAGGTCATCGATGTCGGCGTAACGCTGTTCGATGGTCAGCACCATGCCGTCGACAGTTCGGAACACGCCTTCAGGACCGCGTCGAAAATGGGAGTGCGACAGGCGCTTTCCGAAGGGTCGGCCGTTTTAATGCAACCGGTCTTCCGCAGCGAAATTCACATTCCGTCAATCTATTCCGGCAGCCTCGTCCAGATCGTCTCCGCCCTCAAGGGGCAGGTTCTCGGCTTCGACCGGGATGAAACTGCCAAGGGATGGGACATCTTCCGGGCACTTGTTCCGGGCGGCGCGCTTGACGATCTGGCGCGGGCGCTGCGCTCGGCGACGCAGGGCATTGGTTACTTTTCCAAGACCTTCGATCACTTCGAGGAGCTATACGGCAAGGAAGCGGACGCCATCGTGAAGGCACACAAGGAACCAGGCGTCGCACACTGAAACGTTCGCGCCACTTCATGCTCGTTCGCAGAATGAGGCTCATGTCGTTTGCGTCGCTCGGCGACGGCTGCGGAGCGGGCGACAAGCTACGACATCCTGGTGCTGGAGGAATGCATCTCCCAGATGGAGCACGAGACGAATGTGATGCTGCTCAAGGAAAAGGGAGACCGCGATTTCCACATGACCATCGCGCGGATGACGGGCAACGCCGTCATCGTCTCGATCGTCGAAGCCTTATGGGCGCAGCGCGACGAATCCGTCATGTGGAAGAAACTGCACGAGCATATTCATGCGCCAAGCGTCCGCCCCCTCTGGATCGGTGATCACCACGCTGTCCTGACCGCGCTCCGCCTGCGCAATCCGGATGCGGCCTATAAGGCGATGGCCCGCCATATCCGCAATGTGAGCAACGAATTGATGGAAGCTTACGAGCGCGGCCGGTTTTCGCCCGACATCATGCAGCTCGAGAAAAAGAAAGGTTCCTGAGAATGCTGAAATCCTTCGAGCATGTCGGCATGACAGTCAGCAATATGGACCGTGCTGTCGAGTTTTATTGCACGCTGCTTGGCCTGCGCCTGCACCTGCGCAAGACAGCGCCCGACGGATCCGACCTTGCCTTTCTCGACGCCAGCGGCAGCATGCTGGAAATATTCGCACCGGCCGACGGCGCGGCCAGGGCCGTTGATGTCCCGGAAGGGACGTCCGGCCTCAGACATCTGACTTTTCTCTTCAAGAATATAGACGAGACCTTCGCAAAGCTCGAAAAGGCCGGCGTCGAGTTGAAGGAACGTCCGCGCCTTGCCGTCAACCGCGAGGTGCTGCACAAAGTGGCGTTCGTGCGCGATCCCGACGGTATACTTATCGAGCTTGCTGAACGATTGCCTTAAAAAGTGCTTTTGGCAATCACGCCATCAGTGCAAGCACGTGCTGACACCGGTTGCGTCTTCCCGTGACTTCCAAAGTGACACTGGAAGCCTGACTGTTTTTGACGAAACCAAGACGATCCTGGGTGTGGCCGCGGCTGACGGCAAGTCCCACTGGGGTCGTTTGGCAACGGGGTCGGCCGTGCCGAAGATGGCCGCGGAGAACGGGCACGCCATCGGCGATGGGACGCCGATCGCTCTTCTCGTGCAGACAAGGCCGCGCCCTGCGCCGGGCGGCACT
Organism: Rhizobium sp. P1_E6; assembly: GCF_056405875.1. Classification (NCBI taxonomy): domain Bacteria; kingdom Pseudomonadati; phylum Pseudomonadota; class Alphaproteobacteria; order Hyphomicrobiales; family Rhizobiaceae; genus Rhizobium; species Rhizobium sp. P1_E6. Next base: position 16,086 of record NZ_JBFUBG010000074.1, read on the forward strand.
TTCTCGTTGGATGCCGACTGGGCGGCCGCCGACGGCGTTACGGTGCACGCGGACGGCGGGTATGAAATTGAAGAGCGTCGTTGCTGCGCTTCTGGCAGAAGCTTCCAAGGTAATGGAGCTCGCCTACGAGGTCGCGGGGTCTGGAGCATTCCATGCTCGCGCCTTCAGACCGGAGCGTTTCGCTACCAAGCCGTCGTTGTGGTGACCGATATCGATGGTATTGTCGTCTCAACAGCAAGGGCTCAAAGCGCCTATGGATAAAGGGAAAGGAAGCCATTGTGGATAACCGTGCCGGCAATTTGGCTCGGGCAGCCACCCGACTTCAAATGGTCATTTAACAGTTAGGCAATTTCCCGCCTTGATGCAGCGTCATCGTGCAACTGCCGTGTTTTCACTTTCGATGCCGTCTCGTATTCTCCGTGAGAAGCGTTGAGGCGGCGGGCCACGATGTCGTGGTTAAGCCACCGCACTGGGCCGGAAGGTGAAGACGATGCACCGAAAATCAATTGTCCGGTCGCTTCCACGACCAACGCGCTCAGGAGATCGCTGATCATGACCTTGCTGTCACGGTGCATTGAGGTGATCTCGTTCGACGTCCCGATCGTCAGATCGGCCTGTGCCTGGTTATTAGGCATCGGCCAAGCGGAGAAATTATAGAACGGAGTCATGACTTCGCTCGCCTGCAACTCGCTGATCTTGCGAACTACGTCATCTAAAGTGAAACCATCCGACAAAAGCTCTTGGCACTTCTGCCATTGTTCAGCTGCCCATTCGCCGCCGTGTTCCTTCTTCAGTGCAAGCAGTATGGGAATCAGAGGCAGTTCAATGCCGGTGAACACGTCGGATGAATTGGTCCGAATCTCGGGACAGTTGTAGACGCTCGCCTTCACGCCCATCGCCCATGCATCCTCCGCAATGCCTTCGAGGCGCATCTTGGCGTAGCCCTGAGTGTAGTTTGTGTATGTCTGCCACCGGTATTCTCCGTCGATGAGGATACCCGTGCCGTGATAACCATATGCCGTGTACCTGACCTGGCCGCCCGAGGATTCAATGCGTTCCCGGATTGCTGCGCTGAAATCGATAAGATGGCGGAAGGTGTTTGCCGACACCTCGTCGAAATTGCGAAGGATCAGTTTGCCCATATCGCTTTCGACCAGGGCTTGCGACGACATGTGCCGGGGACCCGTTCCCTTGTAGATTCTATTGGCGACGACCAGGAAGACTTTTGCCTTGGGAATGCCTCCGGCCATCGTATGGGCAAAGAAGACGTTGCGCCCGTCAGCTACCATGCCGTCGAGGGTGGCCATGACCTGCGACAGTGACTTTGTGAACCGTGTGGTAGCTACGTCCTGGCATTTTGCGATGTATTCCCAGTCGAGCTTTTCACTCTCCCAGCTTTCCAAAGTGAGCCCAGCCAGGAGGTCGGTAGGCGTGGGACCATTCGCAGGCGCATCGAGATCGAAGCCAGCCATCAGCGGAACGTTTATGATTGTTCCGCCGAGCCTTGCTTCCGCTTCGCCGAGTTCATCGTCGGTCAGGGGCCGAAGGGCATTCTTTTCGTCGCGCCGCCCGACCGTAATCCCAACGATTTGCATCCCGGCTTTCCGCGCTTGATCGAGAAGGCCGGTCGCGTAACCGCGACCGAACAATTCGCCGAAGAGAACGAAGACGTCGCCCTTTCGAAACACCGTGTTTTCGGAGATGCTCTCCAGTGCAATCGGTTTTTCCATGTCGAGTAACCGCTCCAATAGTCGATAATGGGTAATTGAACACAACCGTTCTCGATGGAAAGTCATTTAAAGTGACGGATCATGTCGAAACGTGAAGCTTCAAGAAGACCCGACGGTCGCTGTACGCAGTTTGGGACCACACTTTTCGCTTAGGAGGATCAAGCCAGAGAGGCAATTACGCTGATCCGTCGCGTGGTACTAAACCCTCGTTGTCCCAACCTTGGGCAATATACATGGCGTGTTAACCGCTCAGGCAGATTGCGTATTGTCGATAACGCGGAAGTAACGCGAAGACGCAACGGTGTGCGCCACGCATAGAGAGAAAGATGGCCGTGGCTACACGCTTCACACATTTCAAGCTGGTCGGTCCCGCGATAATCGCGATTGCTCTGCTGATCGCAGGGCTTGCGGCCATACCGTATTTCGGAGTGGCCCAACTCGACKCGAAGATTAGAAATCGCGAGGAAACGCTCGTCAAACGAAACATCTCGATTTGGGTTTCCGACGTTGAGTTTGCCCTGACAGCCTGGACGATCTGGGACGAGTCGATCGCGAGGATCGACAACAGCTTCGACGCAGAGTGGGCGGACCGCAACATTGGCGCCTCCCTGATCGGAACATCCCGGACGCGATTTGCCGCCATTCTCGATCCAGAGGATCGTATCATCTACTCGAAAATCGCCGACGAGGTTGCTGAAAGGCCGTTTTTCGCCCGTGGATCCAAATCCGTGGTGACTGGCGCGCGCGCCCTCGTGGATAAGGTGCGAGCGGAGGAAAAGGCACCGAAAAAGGCTGGTATTCCAGATCCCATTGCTTTCAGCAAGATCGAGGTGCTGGGGTCCGACGCTGTTCTCCTTACTGCGAGCCTCTTCCAGCCGGATTTCAAGACGTCGACGCCGCGCGGAAGCCGAGCGCCCGTCCTTGTTTCTGCCGTTCCCATCGCTGGGAGCCTGCAAGCGTTTCTCGGAGACCGGTTTCTTCTGGACGCCGCCGCAGTGGGGCCACTCGGCTCGGTCGCGCCTGACCGCTCGCGCGTAGAGATCGCGGTGGGGGAAGACGGCCGGACCGAAGTCCTGTCATGGCGCTCGCCAACCCCTGCACGTGACCTTCTCCTACAATCACTACCGCTTGTCGCCACCGTCGCGGTCGTGCTCGTTATAGGTGGTGCAGCCGCTGTCTGGTCGTCACGTCGAACCGTGGCCTCGCTGCTTGATGCGGAACGGCAAATGCGCCATGCCGCCACCCACGACTTCCTGACCGGTCTTGCCAACCGTTCGCTCATCGACACGGAGTTTGCGCGGCTGTCCGGGTCCGGTCGATTATCGGTGGTGTGTCTCGATTTGGATGGCTTCAAACTCGTCAATGATCGACACGGTCATGCGGCCGGCGACGAGTTGCTGAGAGAGGTATCCAGGCGTCTCGAAACGGGCTCCCGCGAAGGCGATTTGGTTTTCCGTTTGGGTGGGGACGAGTTCGCGATCCTGATGCCGTCCGTTTCAGAAAAGGAGGCTGTTCGTTCGTGCCGCACCCTGTCATCCAGCCTGTCGGCCCCGTACAGTCTTGCATGCGGGCAAGTGACAATCGGAGCGTCGTTCGGATTGGCGGATGTGGCCGAAAACAATGCCGAAAGCTGCGCTAGCGCGCTTCGGAGGGCAGACGAGGCCCTATACGCCGCGAAAAGAAAGGGAAGGGGGAACATCTTCGTTGTGCCCCAGCACCCGACTATCCAGGCGGTTCGTTCATTCGGGTAGACAGGGTAACGCGGGGTTCGCGATGACCGAAGTAGAAACCCGTTACATACGAATCCCAAAGCCCGAAAAAATGATCATCCGGAAGGCGCGGTCGAGCATGCGTACGAAGCGTCCAAGGCTCGAAATGGGGACGCATCGGGGGCGAGCGAGAAGACACTTGAAGCCACCGGTTCGCTGCCTCCGGGACGTTACATTCACTCCCAAGGACATCCGTTCCAGAATTCCCACGAAGACTGCCTGATCCGCGCCGTCGATCCGAACGCGTTGACGGAAGAGAGGTGACCCATCCTTTCCTCAGCCGTCGAACGTGTCCGAGATGGCCAGTCGCATTCAGGTCTGAAGTCAACGCTCGCCACTTAACGCGTTCCGGGATGAGGCTTGATTGCTGGCGATCGCGATCCAGTTCAAGCCCCCAATTCCGAGTTACTTCGCTGCCGGGAGGCTCGGCTCCCACGAGAAGTGATCGCCGTCGGCTGCGATGCGACCCACGCCCGGGAAGGGAAAGTGCGGCGTGAATACAAGTTCGTTGTCCTTCGCTAGTTTCTTCAAGGTGTCGATGCGGTTCTTCTCGCCGCCTTTTTCGTCATTGTCGAACCCAACTGGCCATTCCGGTTCTACAAGCGAGATGATCGAGCTGTGAACCGTGTCTCCGATGTCCAGTAGCTTCCCCTTGCCGGATACGATTTCATAGCCGACATGGCCCGGTGTGTGGCCCATTAAGCTGACCGAAGTTATTTGTGGCACAACCTTCACGCCCGGCTCGAAGGTCTTCACGTTATCGTCGATCACCTTGACGATGTCCGCAAGCTGGGCGTTCTTCTTGGCGAATGCCCATTCCGCCGAGGACATGCGGATCGTTGCCTTGGGGAAGGCCAGCTTCCCGTCCTTAACAAGACCGCCGATGTGGTCTGGATGCGAATGGGTTATCAGAATGTCGGTAACTTCTTCCGGCTTGGTGCCTGCCTGAGCGAGGGACTGCTGGAGCGCTCCGCCGACCCCAGTATCGATCAGGATCACGTGCTTTGGCTCTTTCACCAACAACGCATCCACGCTCAGCGTGACGGTATCGGTGGGCGCACCCGCTGCCTTTAGTAGTTCACCAATTTCCGCTGTGGAGTGGCCGACACCGAAGATCTTGCCGTCGTTCGGCAGTACGAACTGGGCGTCGTGCAAGGAAACCAAATCGAGGGAACCAATTTTAAAGGCCCTTGAGTTCGGCTGCTGCGGAGGCATTTGCCCGGAGGCGGAGGCTGCAATCGCCAATGCCGTCAGAGACGAAGCCACGAATAATGTTTTGGAATTCAACATGACGCGATCCTTCACTTCGGGGGCGATGAAGTCATTTAGTCTCCCTCACCGAGCCAGGTCACCTCGCAATCAAGCGAAGATACCACCGCTGCGATTCTAGCGGATATAATTCAAGGCGCTAGGGTAGGAGTAGGATACCCTATTGCCCGCCCAGTTTCCAACTATCCCCAGACGGGCAGGCTACGCCGTCGACGCGCGTCATGCCGTCGAGTGATTGCCGACTGGTTACAAAACCGCGACATCCGTCCGGTCCATCGTTACCGGCATCGATTTGTTCGATAACGCCCGCGCTGCCTGTGGATGGGTTGGCCCAAGCGAGCGCAGTTGCACCGACAGCACCGCGACCGACTGTGTCTGCGATCACCGCTTGATCGGTCAAAAGCGCCTGGTGCGAGATTGCTGACTGGGCGAGGGGCGTCTCAAGCGGCTCGATATGTGAGCATGCCGTCAAAGCCGCGATGCTCATTGTCCAGATGAAGTGCTTCGAATTCATTGCTCGGATAAAGCGTTTTGCCTGTTGTGTTTCAAGTTAATAGTAGTTCACATTCTGGCGAGGTTTCAGTGATTGCCTTGATGGGCGGGCATCACGCGAAGATCGTGACAGAAGACGGAGCGCGTCTTCTGGTCTGTGCGACACGGATGGTGATCGGGCCCGCGAGGTCGCCAACGAATACGGCGCCGTCGATCTCGACCGCAATCCAGAACGCCTTGTCACTCGCCCCGATGTCACGACATATCGGCCGTTCTCGACTTCATACCCTTTGACCTGATCCTCACGCTCGACGGGATCGCCCGTCTCGCTGTCGATGAACTCGCGATTGACCCTGTTGCCGGTCTTGCGGTTCAGCGTATTGACCGCGATCCATTCGGAGGACGATGCGGCGGTATAGAGCGCCATCGGACAGGAAACCTCTCCGAACCTGTAGCGCTTCCAATTGGCTCTTGAACCCGCCATGACATCGACACTCCGGACGCAACTCAAACGATTCAAGTGATTCGGCAGCGAATTGTTCCGAGTTAAAACGAATCATTTTTCAATGACTTAACGCCAGGGGGTGCAGTATCGGTAGGGCGCTCGTGCGCGACGCGGGCTTACGCCTGCTCAATGCCGCTGACATCCTTGGAATTCGCGGCGTAGTCGTACATGTGATTTCCGATGACGCACGAGCCTTCTATGAAGCGGTCGGCTTCCTGCTTTCGCCGCCGACCCATGATGCTGATGGTTGGATTGCATGACCTCAACAACGCTCTGAACTCCTAAAGGAAACTCATCTGCCGGAGCTTTCCGTAATCGGACCGGTGCCCTACATAGGCCGGACCATCAATGAACCGGATTCCATGACATCCCAACCATTCGACTTTCTCGCTCACGACGGCGAGCTAGCCACCCAGATCCGGAACTTCGACTGGACGAGGACATCGCTCGGTCCTCCGGCAAAATGGCCGCAGATCGTCAAGATGACGACGACGACGATCCTGCAGTCGCCCGTGCCAATCGTGACGCTCTGGGGTGACGACGGGATCATGATATACAACGACGCTTACTCGGTCTTCGCCGGCGCCCGTCATCCGCAACTTCTCGGTTCCAAGGTGCGGGAGGGGTGGCCTGAAGTCGCCGACTTCAACGATAACGTGATGAAAGTCGGCCTTTCTGGCAAGACGTTGGCCTACCAGGATCAGGAACTGACCCTTCATCGATCGGGCAATCCCGAACAGGTGTTCATGAACCTCGACTACTCGCCGATCATCGGGGAGGATGGCAAACCATGCGGCGTGATGGCAATCGTGGTCGAGACAACCGCCAAGGTGGAGGCGCAGCGGTGGCGCAACGGGGAGCAGGAGCGCCTGCGTCAGATGTTCGCGCAGGCTCCCGGCTTCGTTGCCTTGATGCATGGCCCGGACCACGTCTTCGAACTGACGAATGCAGCATACAGGCAACTGATCGGACATCGCGATGTGGTGGGGATGTCCGTGCGCGATGCACTGCCTGATCTTCGCGGGCAAGGCTATTTCGAGCGGCTCGACGAGGTCTATCGGACAGGCATCGCCTATGAGGGCAAGGCGCTTGCGGTCGACTTTCAGCTGTCTGCCGACGCACCCGTAGAGCGGAAATATGTCGACCTAGTCTATCAGCCGATCTTGAGCACCGATAGAGAGGTCGTCGGCATCTTCGCGCAGGGCTCGGATGTGTCGGACCGCGTCGCTGCGGAGGAGGCACTGAAGGCAAGCGAACGCGAGACCCGTCAGGTCCTCGACGGGGCGGTCGACTACGCGATCCTGGCGCTTGATTTGAACGGCCGCATCCTGCGCTGGAACGAGGGTGCACGACGGATCTTCGGCTGGACGGAAGACGAGGTTGTCGGCATTCATTGGGAGATGCTGTTCACGCCGGAGGATCGTGCATCCGACCGGGCACGCGAGGCAATGGACGCTGCGCTCGAGCTTGGGACCGCCCACCACGAACGATGGCACATGCGCAAGTCTGGCGCACGCTTCTGGGCGAACGGCGAGATCAGTCCTCTTCGAGACCCCGAGGGAAAGCCGGTCGGGCTGGTCAAGGTGCTGCGCGACAGGACCGAGGAGCACCTCGCTGCACAAGCGCTCAAGGAAGCTGAAGCTCGGCTTCGGCGCGCGCAGGAAGCAGGTCGTGTCGGCGTTTTCTCGCTTGACCTCACCACCAATCTGCTCAATCCGACGCCTGAATTCTGCAAGATCTACGGGCTTCCGGAGGACGATGAGATCTCCATCGAACGGGTGGAAGAACTCGTGGTTGAGGAGGACCGCGAGATAGGGTCTAACACGCGCACCCGTTCCACGGGAACATCGCCGTTGAACGTCGAGTACCGCATCCGTCGCGCCGACAATGGGCGCAAGCGCTTTATTGCCCGGCGTGGCGAGTTCGAGACCGACAGCGACGGCAATCCGATCCGGTTTGTCGGAGTCGTTCAGGATGTGACCGACCGGCGCCGGGCCGAGCGGGAGCTGCGGGAAAGCGAAGCGCGGTTCAAGGCGCTGGCACAGGCGATCCCCAATCACGTCTGGACCGCCAAACCTGACGGAGAACTCGACTGGTTCAACGGGCGTGTCTACGAATATTCCGGGGTTCACGAAGGTGATCTCGATAACAACCGTTGGACCGACATCGTCCATCCGGACGACCGTGCCGGCGTAGCTGAGCGTTGGCAGGCCGCTCTTGATGCCGATCAGCCCTATGAAACGGAGTTCCGGCTGCGGCGGGCAGACGGGCGGTACCGCTGGCACATCGCCCGGGCTGTTCCGACCAAGGACGACGAGGGTAAAGTCGTGCGCTGGATCGGAACCAATACGGACATCGAGGAACAGCGCGAGACGCGCGCCAAGCTCGAAGCCTTAAACGAGACCTTGGAGCAACGGGTGGCGGAGCGGACCGCCGATCGCGACCGCATGTGGCGGCTGTCGACGGATATCATGCTCGTTGCCGATTTCCAGGCAAACATCACCGCCGTCAATCCGGCGTGGAAGAGTATCTTCGGTTGGGACGAGGACGAACTGGTCGGGCGTTCGTTCATGGACTTTGTTCATCCAGACGACCGGGCAGCCACGCTTTCGCAAGTCGCTAGGCTCGGCAGCGGTGCGACGACGTTCTCCTTCGAGAACCGTTATCAGAAGCGGGATGGAGGCTACCGGCTCATTTCCTGGACGGCCGTGCCGGATGAGGCGTTCATTCATGCGGTTGGCCGCGATGTAACCGAAGAGCGGGAGGCTGCCGCCAACCTGCGCCGGACCGAATTGGCGCTTCAGCAAGCGCAGAAGATGGAGGCGATCGGAAATCTGACCGGCGGTGTCGCCCACGACTTCAACAATCTGCTGCAGGTGATTGCAGGCAATCTGCAGTTGCTTGGCAAGGACGTCGTCGGAAACGAACGGGCGCAGCGTAAGATCACCAACGCGCTCGCGGGCGTCGATCGCGGATCCAAGCTCGCATCGCAACTGCTCGCCTTCGGCCGCCGGCAGGCGCTCGATCCGCGGGTCGTCAATGCTGGCCGGCTGATCCGCGGGATGGACGAGATGCTGCGCCGGACCATCGGCGAGGGGATTGAGGTCGAGACCATCGTTACGGGGGGCCTGTGGAATACGCTGGTCGACCCGATGCAAATCGAGAACGCCCTTCTTAATCTCGCCATCAACGCGCGCGACGCAATGGACGGTTTCGGAAAGCTGACCATCGAAGCGGGCAATGCCTATATCGACGATGCCTACGCGCGGCAGCACCAGGAGGTCGAGCCCGGACAATATGTCGTCGTCGCCGTCACCGACACCGGAATGGGCATGGCGCCCGAACTGATCGAGAAGGTGTTCGAACCATTCTTCTCGACGAAGCCGGAAGGCAAAGGCACCGGCCTTGGCCTTTCCATGGTCTACGGTTTCGTCAAGCAGAGCGGCGGGCACGTGAAGATCTACAGCGAACTTGGTCAGGGCACGACGGTGAAGATGTATCTTCCTCGTTCCATGCAGCAAGAAGATCTTGAGGTCTCAACGAACGACATTCCCGTCGAAGGCGGCCCGGAAACGGTCCTTGTCGCCGAAGACGACGAGGGCGTGCGGACAACAGTGGTCGAGATGCTGCAAGAGCTGGGCTACCGGGTCTTGAAGGCGCCGGACGCGACTGCTGCGCTGAACATCATCGAAAGCGGCATCCATATTGACATGCTGTTTACCGATGTCGTCATGCCCGGGCCGCTCAAGAGCAGCGAGATGACCAGGAAAGCAAAGGAACGGCTCCCGGGCATCGCCGTGTTGTTCACCTCCGGCTATACGGAGAATTCCATCGTTCACGGCGGCAGGCTTGACCCAGGCGTACAGCTGCTTTCGAAGCCATACACGCGCGAGGCGCTCGCACGAAAGATCCGCCAGGTTCTTGAGATGGAAAGAGGGACAACATCTGCTGGTGGCAGACCCAATCCGAAAAGAAAAGTCCCGGAGCCGGCAACGCGGGAAAAAAGGCAAAGGCGCGTCCTGCTCGTTGAAGACGATATGCTGATCCGAATGGCGACTGCCGACATGCTCGCCGACCTTGGCTGCGACGTCCTGGAAGCAGGTTCTGCAGAGGAAGCGCTACCTTTGATCGCGGAGGGCGGTACAGATATTCTGATCACCGACCTCGGCCTGCCGGGAATGTCTGGCGAGGAGTTCTGCCGCTACGTCAGGACCAGATGGCCCGACATCGGCATTGTCTTCGCGACGGGCGCGAGCCACGGGCCAGAAATGCCAGACAGCACGCGAACCGCCTTGCTCCCCAAGCCGCACGGATTGGAAGAGCTGAAGAAAGCACTGGAGGCGGTCAGCACCGGATAATCCCGGACAAGTCGAAGGACGATGCGGCGACAGCGCTGCAACGGCCAGGGCCACTTTGCGTTCTATCGCGATCAGCAGGAGTTTTCCGCACACCTATTCAACAGGGGGAAATCCACTCGCATTGAAGGCGCCTATGCCCGAGGGAAGGGACGGCAGTCGACACGCAGCAGCGCCTCATCCATCGGAACCAGACCTTCAATACAGCGTTAGGTCCTGCATAATTTGTGCGAGAGGCTTATGCGGCAAAAGGATCAATACCTTACCGACGCTCAAAGCGCCGGCGACAGGCTTGTCGCGGGCCATGTCCGAGAAGATCCGTTCGCGGCTGCTTTTAAAGCGACGCGTATGCCGATGATCGTTACAGATCCCAACCAGGGTGATAACCCCATCATATTTAGCAATAGCGCCTTTGAGCGGCTCACCGGCTACTCGAGAGAAGAATTGGTTGGAAGCAACTGCAGGCTTCTGCAGGGACCTGAGACAGACAAGACAACGGTGACGCGCATCAGAGAGGCGGTCGGTGAAGGTCGAGACGTTGCGGTCGACATCCTAAACTATCGCAAGGACGGAAGCACGTTCTGGAACGCTCTCTTCATTAGCCCCGTTTGGGACGATGAGGGTCGGATCGTCTATTACTTTGCCTCGCAGCTCGACTTCACCGATGTGAAGAGCCGCGAGGCCGAATTGGCAGCAGCCCGGCATCAGGCAGAGCAAGAGGTAGCCAAGAACACCGCAGATCTTAAAGCCGCGCTCGCCGCAAAGACACTTCTCGTCCATGAAGTTGATCATCGGGTAAAAAACAACCTTTTGACGATGGCTTCGATCGTTAAGCTGCAGGCCCGGACAACGAAAGACGAGGGCCGGAGACGAACCCTAATGGCCCTCCTCAATCGGGTGGAAGCGCTCAGCACGGTTCATCGCAAGCTGTTCACACTTGACGATATATCGAGATTTGACGTCTCCGATTTTGCCCGTGAGCTCGTCACCGATCTCATCGGCGCGCTCGGACGAGACGATATTCATCTGACCCTAGACCTGCAGCCGCTGTATGTGCCGGCCGTCAAGGCGACACCTCTTTCGCTGATCGTCAATGAATTGGTAGGCGATGCGGTCAGACGCGGCTTGAGCGACGGCGGTGGTGAAATCCATGTTGTGATCAAGCGGCTTAACGGGCATTTCCGCATCCGTGTGGAGGATATTGCCGAACCCGTCCAGCCCGACCCGGAAAGCGCGGACTATGGTCGGCTGCTTCTGGAAGCTTCGGCGCAACAGCTTGGCGCTCACATCGTGCGAAGCAACGAGGGCCGTAAAACCATTGTCGATGTGACATTACTTGTCGACGACCATCAGGAGAATAAAAAATGAGGGTGATGATCGTCGAGGACGAGATGCTGCTTGCCATGGAACTGGAAAATGAAGTGGAAACGGAGGGGCACGACGTGATTGGCGTTGCGATGAACAGCGATCAGGCTCGTGATCTTCTGGCTGTTTCGATCCCGGATTTCGCGTTTGTCGACATCCATCTCATGGACGGCCCCACTGGAATAGACGTGGGGCGGCGCCTCGCGGAAGCAGAGATACCGTTCGTGTTCGTGAGTGGAAACATCAAGCGTCTTCCCGAAGATTTCGTCGGGGCTCTCGGGGCAATCGAAAAACCCTACACGATCAACGGGATGAAGAACGCACTGCAATATATTTCTGCCGTGGTTGCCGGCAACGAGGATGTAGAACCGCCGACCAGTCTCGTTTTGGCCGCTGATGCCCAGCCCCGGACCATCCGTCGGCACGCATGACAAGGTATTGCGGATATCGACATGTGATCTTGCGGCCGCAGGGCGTTTGAAAGTGGAACGACCTATGTTTGCCTTGGCCATCCCAAAAAAATAGCCATTCAGGCGCAACTGTGGACAAGCCGCCAGCCGCGTCTTCTCAGGCGTTCATCGCCAAGTCCCGGGCAAAAAACAGGCGCACTCTCACACCCTCTTGCGAAGCGGTCTCCATGACGACTTTTGCCTTCACGTTCTGCTCCAGGGATTTTACGATCAAAGCACTGAGCTTGCCCGGTTTTGGCCAGACCGTTCCGGGCTGAAGTCCGATTCCATTGTCGGCGACGGTGACCGTGCAGCCTGTCTCGTCGACAATGCTTTCAACGGCAATCTCGCCCGACTCCCTGCCGATGAAGGCGTGTTTCAGCGCATTTGTCATCAGTTCGTTGACCACAAGACCGGCGGGCATGGCCGCGTTGATCGAGACGGGCCAGGCGTCGACCTTCAGGTTGAGCCGGATTCCTTCTGTCGCATGGGCGGCCATGACCGCGGAGGCGATTTGGCTGATATAGACGCCAAGGTCCACCGTCTCCCCCTTTTCGTCCTCCGACAGCGAGCGGTAGAGAAGTGCAAGGGCATCGACGCGCCCGGCCAGTCTTTCAAATTGTTCTGGCACGACTTGCTTCTGCGTGTTGCGGGCCTCCAGCCTTATCAACGCCGTTACCATTTGCAGATTGTTTTTTACGCGGTGCTGGAGTTCCTTCAGCAGGGTGTCCTTGTCCAGTAGCTCCTGGGCGAGCGCCGCTCGCTCGTCGCGGTCGCTCTCGATCACTTCCGACAACGCGACCAGCCGGTACACTGGCTTGTCCGCATCGTCCAGAATCCTGTTGGACCAGGCATCGATACTCACCGCTTGTTCGCCGACCCGTGCGGTAAACCGCCCGAGATACTCTTCGTCACCGATAACTGCTACGCTCAGAGGACGGCCGTCGGACTGATGTGCTATTTCAGAACTGATCGCATCCCAACCCTGGCCTTGAAGTTTTGCTGCTTCGAGACCAACCAATCGCTCGAAGACAGGATTGGCAAAAATGATGAGCTCGTCACCGTCGAGACTTGATACACAGACGCCGAAGGGAATGTGGTCCAGAAACTGACGGAATTGCTCGGCCTCGAGCGCTTCAGCCAAGTGGGGCATCTCTGCGAGCTTTTCGACGTCGTCGGGGGTGATGTTACCTGTGGAATCCATGTGGTCCTCCGGACAATCGTCCAGCCTGTATAGGTCAGAGATGGGCCGGTGCACAATGAACTTATGGGCTGCCGGAACGCTGTGATGAACAAGCCTGTAATCACTTGCCCGGATTTTGCGCCCGTCGCGATTGGGTGATCTGGCGCAAAAAGGGATAGTCGCCGTTGTCCTCACCCTGCGATGCCGTGCGGTAAGAGAGCCGGTCAGTGCTTACCGCCTTCCTGGTCGGTCACCATGGCCTGCCTCGCCGGATATGAAGATCTTCCACGCATCGGAAGCGCGAAGCGGCGAGGTCGGCATATGGCGAGAGCCGGCCGCGGCCCGATTGCGAAAGGAACTTCGATGCCTTGGCTTTGGTATCGACGGAGATGAGGAGGTTACGACCGCTCGCCGCGACTTGATCGAATTTCTTTACACGCTAGCTTGTGCTGGCAGTAGACGCGGTTTGGAGGCGCGGCACGGTGCGGAGCTTGGATATGTTGCACCGTTTCTTGGCGCTTACTTCCACTCCCAGAGCCCAACCGAATGGTGCGGTCGTGTGGTGACGATGGCAGCGGGTTCTTTCGTTATTGCACGATAACGGCTGGCGTCGTCTGCGTCATTGACCCCGACGAAGATCATCTTCATCGAACTCTTGAATGGCGCGCCCTTGGCCCTGTGCTCGAAGCTGATGACAGCGTGCGGATATTCCGCGTTGAGGCCGATCATGGGTTCGCCCGTCAGAGCAATATGGTTCTGCATCGTTAAGAAGGCAGAAACCCGCTGATAGGCAGTGGCCGGCGAAACCTGCGTGTTGCCTTTTGGCGTTCGGGCATAGGCGATCGTATCCGTTTGCCCCTTTTGCCGTCTTGTCTGATAAACGAGAAGGGCATCACCCATCGCCAGTTCGATGTGAAGGTCGAAGGTCTGGTATCGATCTGGCCGTTCATAAAGGTCGTCCAGCGTCGCCTTCAAATCATGAACATAGTCGGTATAAATCGAGGCGGTCATCAATGGGTCCATGTGGGCATCAGCTCTAAAATGGTTGTCGACACAGGTGAGCGGTCTCTCGGCGTGGGCCCGACAAACCGCCATGGCGCTGTCAACGATGTTTCTCGTCTCTGCCACAAGGGCCAGGGCCAATGCAATCTTCGAGATCGGGGCAGTTGGTGTGGTGCCGCCGGCGCTCAGCACAGCACACGTCCGGTGGGAGGCGAACTATGATGGACGTATTTGGATTACCTTATCTGAAGGTTTGATGATGTTGAACGGCCGCTCGCTGCAGCAAGCGGGCAGCGATGGGCTCTGGTTTATTCTGTCTCAGTCATAACCTCCTCTCTTCCGTGAAGTGAGCCTGCGGCGCAGGACCCGGGGCTCCTGCTTCGCGAGCTCGTGGGCAACGGCGGGGGGAGGAGACAAGCAGACAATGCGGAGGGGGATCGCCTACGCATCGCGCTTTCGGCGAACGCCGCCAATCCTGCAGCGGCCACGGGCCGCGCTCCTTTTCTCGCTTGATGCCTCGTTGATCGAGTACCTGCGAAGCGTCCAGTCGGCTCAAACAAAACGGGCGCTCGACCTGATCAGGGAGCGCCCGTGTGTTGCTACCGACGGCAAACACTGACGTATCGGCAGGCCGTCAACATGGGCTGTGCTTTACTGCCGCTCGGCTGCGATGACAAATGCCGCTTTCGCAAACTGCCTATGCACAAATCAACATGCTGCGACGCTCGGCGATGAGGCATATTCCGGCTTCTTAGCGCCATTTCATATCTCTCCTACAGCAAGCCCGGCAACACGCGATCGCCTGAGAAGTCAGCGCGTGCATACGATCGACCCCCCACGATGGAATGCTTACGGTGCGGCCGTCGGGTTCCTTCGGTGTCCGCGATTCTGCGGGGGCAATCAGCAACTCTCGCCACGTTAACGCTGTTTTAACTAATTGAAATACAAGCGCGCTTTCGTCGTGTATAATGACGCTCTCAATGGACTGGGTGAAGGCATGGCAGCGAATAGATATTCGGCCTTTGCGCCGATCGGACTAAAATTTCACAACAGTCAGCCGCAAATGATCGTCCGGAACCTGACCGACGCGGCGCGTGTTCTCATAGAAGATTGGCCTCTCGACGATGGCGAGGATTACGTCATAGCCGTCAAGGCTTGCGCTGATGCGCTGATCGGGGAAGTCAGCCCGGAGGAGTTCCGGCAGAGCCTTCTCAACGCTGCCCTCGAGGCTGGCGTTTGCGCCCTCTCGCTGGTCTGCGACCCGGCTCTGCGCGAGGAGCGCGTCGAGCCACTTCGGTTTCCGCAGGGCCTCTGAAACAAAAATCTCAATTTTTTGGCTGACGTTGTGACACTGATGACGTCCCATGACGTGGGGGCCAGATTTGTGGAACACGTAGCGAATATCTGTAAGAAACGCTGCTCAACAACGATTCCCTCGCTTTCCTGCAGGCGCGCCAGCTCGGTGCGAGCGCGTTGACCGGCAACGTCCGCGACCTCGATTTCCTCTCCCAACTCATGCCAAGCGGTCGGGTGCTTTTGTATCGAGCGCCGCTGGAACCTTCCTCGCCAATTTGAGGTCTGCCGATCGTCGGCTTGGATCGACGTTTCCCGGCATATTTCATTCCGCATACCGCCTCCGGGCAAGAAGAGGATTAAGGACTGGAGCACAAACGACGACTCCGCGCATGAAAACGAAGCCCTCAATAGCGTTCGTACTCTAGGGAGAGCGATCTTGCTTTGGCCAATTCCCGGAAGATAGGCCCTTGAAAGCCAGTGGGCTTAGCCTCACTTGATATGCTGACACTTAGACGTTCACCGAAGCTCCTACCAAGGCGGTTTCCTATTTCTTCGGTTCAAGGCAAACTGGAGGTGAAAGTGCTGATTCCGTCTACGCGAGCTTATTGACGCAACTCACATCTCACACTCAACGAGGTGAATATTGACGCAGTTCTTCGAATCCGCCCAAGGTATTATGGCAATGGGGGCGTTCATCGGGGCTGGCAGTTTAGCTGTCGGCGTTTTGGTTCCGACCATCATTCGACTTGCGAAGAGCGGTTTGGATCGGCGACCGAAAGCCGAGGCAAGAAATCTCGCAATGATGACGGTACTGGCGCTTGATGACTTTGTCGGAGCAAGCTACGCGGCCGTTCACGACACGCCCGAATTCAATCCCATGGACGAGGGCGAATTTACTTTTCACGTTCCGGAGCCCACGCTTGTCCTTCCCAGGGAAGTCAATTGGGCCCTTTTCAATGCCGAACTTTCAGAACAAATCCTGTGGCTCTCGAACCGTGTGAAGAACCTCACATATGCGTTGGACAGCCTGGACCTTTCGGGCCCAGGCTATGATGGATTCTTCGAGCGACGCCAGCAAGGGTATGCGGGGTTGGCGGCAGAGGCCATGGACATCATCGAGCGGATGCTCGAGGAGTTTGACCTGACCCTTCCTGCCAAACCGGACTACTACCGCCAACGGCAGGGGTTCGTCTCGGCGATCCAGAGTGCAGGCGAACGTAGCTCCGCTCGCCAGAAAAATGGCGCTGAGGTGCAAACGAGTGGCTCAAATGTTTTGCAACTCTTTCCCAGGATAGGCGAGGAAGCTGATCGATGACGAGGGCGGGCGCGCCGCCGACGGATGGGTACACCGAGTGGAGCATCGACATTGGGTGTCCCTGTCTTCGCCATGTAACATCGATGCCATCCCGCCCAATCACCCGTGCCCACTTGACTGCGTAAGACGAGGCACCTTGTTTTCGGTGGAAGGCGAACCAAAATCTCAGCTTGAATTCGTGAATTCAGGGCGGCAGACGATCGAATGATCGGCAGGCCGTCAAGCGGGTGTGGGGTCTTTGATGGCGTCGAGAGGCCCTTCAAGCGCCGTACGCGGCAGCACGAGTTGCGGCTCGATCATGATGATCTCGGGCAGTGCATCTTCCCCCAGCAAATCAAACCCTCGATCGAGCATTTCCGAGACGTTTGGTTTGATCATGTAAACGGGGAACGGAAGAAACGACCCGAACGGATCGTAGTCGAAGCATCCCACAACAATGTCGCCAAAGGCCTCGCCATCGTGACGTCCCATGAAACGTAAGAGCCCCTCGAAATTAATCGACGAGTTTACGAAGAAGCAGCGCGGCAGCCTGCCATGTTTCTCATAGAAGCGCTCGAAGGCGAGGGCGGTCATGCCCGGAGAATATCCGGTGGTCTCGATATCGTCCTTCGGGACGTCATCGCCGAAAATTGATTGCTTCACCGCGTGGAAGCCGAGTACTCGGTCGCGGCTTGCGTGGTCATCGCGCCCACCGAAAAGGCATACATCCTCGGGGGCAAGCGGCCCCATCCCCTCGGCATGCCGGATTATCGCGCTCGTCAGCATCTCCGCCCCCTGCCGGTTGTCGGAGATAATCGACGGGGCGTATTTGCCCGGCAAGTCGATGTTCACATGCGGCACACCTGCTCGCAGGCAGACCTGATGAACGCCGTCTGGATCGGTCGCGCCGGCAACGAAGAGGGAATCGATGGAGTATGCGATCAGCGACTCGACTGTCTGCCGTTCCTCCTCGGGGTCGCGTCGTCCCGAAACGACCATGGGCACCAGCCCACGCTGGCGCGCTTTCGCTTCGAACGTCTGTGCCATCGATGAGAAGAAGCGGGTATCGTAGACGGGCAGGAGCAGCCCAGTAAGGCCGGAGCGCGAGCTTCTCAGCCCACGGGCCTGAAGGTTCGCCGTGTAGCGGTGCGCTTTTGCAAGCGTCATGATTTTGTCAGCGGTTTCTTCGGAAATGCGCCGCTTACGCCAGGTGCCGTTGAGTACAGCGCTGACGGTCGACGGGGATGCGCCGGACACCACCGATAAATCGTAAATCGTTGCTTTCTTTTGCTCTTTTTCCGACATCCCCGAATCTCCTCACCGATCTTCACTATCTAGAAC